>ONIY01000012.1 GCA_900318065.1 uncultured Prevotellaceae bacterium | reverse complement strand
CCTTGCCACCAGCGACGTGAACGGCGACGGCAACATCACCAGCGCCGACATCACGGTAATCTACAACCTGCTGTTGCATTAGGATCGAGGATGGGGGATCGGGGATCGAAGGTCGGGGATGCGATTACCGGATATTCCGGAAGTTCCGGGAGTTCCGGGAGTTCTGGAGGTTCCGGAGGCAGGAAAAAACAGGATTCAATCCCCCATTCCCCATCCTCGACCCTCGATTCCCGATCCCCGAAATCATCCAAAGAGATATTGAAAAGCTTCGGGGTACAATCATGGTTTTGAAGCCCAGTTTCTCGGCCTCGGCGATGCGTTGCTCTATGCGGGTGATTTGACGCAGTTCGCCACTGAGACCCACCTCGGCGCTGAAGCACACCCCCTGCTGTATGGCAATGTCGACATTAGACGAGAGTATTGCGCAAATCACCGCCAGGTCGAGGGCGGGGTCGTTGACTTTGAGTCCGCCAGCGATGTTGAGGAACACATCCTTCTGTGCGAGTTTGAAGCCCACCCGCTTTTCGAGCACAGCCAGCAGCATGTTCATGCGGCGCTGGTCAAAGCCTGTGACCGAGCGCTGAGCGGTGCCGTAGGCTGCGGTGCTCACCAGTGCCTGTACCTCGATGAGGAAGGGTCGCGCGCCGTCGATGGTAACACCAATGGCGGTGCCCGAGAGTTCCTGGTCATGGGTCGAGAGCAGCATCTCGCTGGGGTTGGTGACCTCGCGCAGACCCGTCTCGCGCATCTCGTAGATGCCCATCTCGCTCGTGGAGCCAAAGCGGTTCTTGATAGAGCGCAGGATGCGGTACATGTAGTGGCTGTCGCCCTCAAACTGTAACACCGCGTCGACGATGTGCTCCAGCACCTTGGGACCGGCGATGGTGCCTTCCTTGTTGATGTGGCCAATGAGGATCACTGGCACGCCGCTGGTCTTGGCATAACGCAGGAAAGCGGCGGCACACTCGCGCACCTGGCTCACCGAGCCGGCGGCGCTGTCGAGTTCGTCGCTGGCGATGGTCTGGATGGAGTCGACAATCACCAGGTCGGGGGCACTCTCCTTGATGCTGGCAAAGATGCTCGTGAGCGAGGTCTCACACACGATGTAGCACTCGCAGTCCTGGTCGCTGCCGGCAATGCGGTCGGCACGCATGCGCAACTGTTGCGGACTCTCCTCACCGCTGATGTAGAGCACCTTGCGCGAACGGATGCGCAGCACGTTTTGCAGCACCAGCGTGCTCTTTCCAATGCCTGGTTCGCCGCCAATGAGCACTATCGATCCTGGCACCAATCCACCTCCCAGCACACGGTTCAACTCACCGCTGGGCAGCTTGATGCGTGGCAGCTGCTCAGCCTTTATATCGTTGATTTTCACGGGCACAGCGCTCTTGCGGTGGCCGCCCTCGTCGTTGCCAAAGAGCGTTCCGCGGCTCGACTTGGGTGCTACGGGTTCCTCGATATAGGTGTTCCACTCGCCACATGCGGGACATTTTCCAATCCACTTGGGCGACTCAGCGCCACAGTTCTTGCAAAAATAGGTAGTCTTAGCAGTCTTCTTTGCCATATCATTCTTTATTTTGTGCCACAAAGGTAATGAAAAAGATGTAAGAAATTGTCAAAGATTTGACTAAAAAAGCGATTGTTAAACTAAAATGTGAATAATATACTTCTCATTTTGAAAAAAAATATTATTTTTGTACCCAAATTAAGGATAAACTGCTCACATGAAAAATGTTGTTAGACTATTTGTCCTTTCCATAATGGTGTTCAACACGCTGGCAATGATGGCGCAGGACACCTTGAAAGTCGACACTTATAAGGAACAAGACCAATTGCTTGCGGTTGAGAAACCGCAACAGGAACCAGCTGAGGCTGTGGGCGTTGATGTTCAGCCAGCGCCTCTGCCAGTTGACGGTGTTCAGCCTGCCAAGCTTGAGCACTTGTCGCTCACGCTCGCTGGCGACGACGAGATGAAGCCTGCAAAGCCCATACAGCTCTATGAGCCACCTCATGGCTTTGATGTGAATTTCATCAAGAGCCGCACCAATCCCGCCGTTAAGCCCTATAAGTTCCTCGACGACCAAACGTGGGTGGGCATTCCACTTTTCTTCTCGGGGCTCCTTGCCAAGAGTGAGAAAGCAGCTTTTCGCCAGGACTACAATAACCCCAACACTAAGATTCGTCTCATAAAGACCAATTTCCACAACGAGATTGACAACTACACTCAATATGTGCCCCTGGCACTCACTATTGGCCTTAAAATGGGGGGCGTTGAGAGTCGTAGCGACTGGCCCAGGTTCTGGGCGTCGTCGGCAGCCTCGGCAGCCATCATGGCAGGACTGGTCAACGGCATCAAGTACACCGCCAGCGAGATGCGCCCCGACGGCTCCACTCGCAACTCCTGGCCTAGCGGCCACACTGCCACCGCCTTCCTTGCAGCAACCATCTTGCACAAGGAGTATGGCTTGACGCGCTCGCCATGGTACTCGGTGGGTGCCTACACTCTTGCCACCGCCACTGGCGTGATGCGCGTGCTCAACAACCGCCACTGGGTGAGCGATGTGCTCTCGGGTGCCGGCATCGGTATCCTCTCGGTGGAACTGGGCTACGGACTCATGGACCTGCTGTTCAAGCAACGTGGCCTGCAACGTGGCGACCTTGCTGTATATCCCGACCTGCGCCAGAATCCCTCGTTCTTCGCCATCTCGATGGGTGTGGGACTGGGCAACCGCAACCTGAATATGCCGGCATTTAAATTTGAGATGCCTGGAGAATTGGAGGATCCCGAAGAAGGCGCCTCACAAAGTGTGGTCGAAGAGACTGAGCCATTGCACTTGAAGTTCCGCGCTGCCACCGTTGTGGGAGCCGAGGCAGCCTATTTCTTCAACCCCTACATTGGCGTGGGTGGCCGCTTGCGCGTGAAAGCCACGCCCATCAACGGCTGGAGTGCCTTTGCTTTGAATGAGGAGAGCGATATGCAGGAGTTCTTGAAGGATCCATTGCTTGAGAACTCATTTCAGAAAGTGGCTTTAACCATCGAGAGCGACCACATCACGGAGTTTGCCGCCGATGCTGGTGTGTATTTCAGCCTGCCTTTATCATCGCGATTGGCACTGGGTTCGAAGCTGCTCTTTGGCCGCAGCATAATGGACGACATCGACATCAATGCCTCTTACTCGGGCAATCAGTTATTGCTCAATCTTGATTATTTTGATGATAACAGCCAGCCTCTGTTCAAACCCTCTGATCGTGTTGCCGATTACCAGTGGGATTATATTGATGTCTCAGCGTCTAATTCCTTCAAGTTTGGCACTGGAGTGTCGCTGACCTACGCCCATAAGAACTCTTTCTCGTGGCGAGTATTTTGCGACTATGACTACAGCCGCAAGACCTTCACTGCCACCTATCATCCCTTTGGACTCTTAGAGGGTTTAATGCCCGATGCGGTGGAGTTTATGAAAATCTTTGATTGGGACCTCACGCAGCCAGCGGTCTCGAGAGTGAAGAAAAACCTTCACCAGTGGGTGCTTGGCGCCGCGTTGTGCATATCCTTTTGACGATAAATGATTAATATTATAACTTATGACAAAGAAATTACTTACTCTATTAATTGTGGCAGCAGTCTCTTGTTGTGCTTGGGCACAGAACAGCTACATCCCATACAAGACATTTGACGGGGAGCACAAGAATGAAATCTCGGCCTATACCATGGCAGGTGACAACGTTGTTACCGATTTCTTCATGGGACTATCGGCTTCCTACACACGCCATCTCACCAATCGCTGGCATGTGGGTGGCGACATGCAAATGCAATTTGGCAAGAAACTGTTCTCGGTGGATGTGCAAGGCGGTTATCGCCTGCCCATCAAGTATGGAAACATTGATTTCTCGGCCAAGGTTATGTATAACTACTACCACAAGTTTGGCTTCCATGAGATGGCCTACAACGTCTCGGCAACGTGGGAGAGTGCCTATGTCGACCTGCGTCTTGGCGGTTCTAAGGTGCACTATCACAGCCACGTGTGGGGCATGGGATTTGGTTATACCGAGCCCGTGCTGCTCACATTTGGCTTTGGAGCCAACATTCGTCACCGCAACAACCCGTGGAACGTGGGTCTGTTCTTCCGCAACTACGACGACTACTACTATGAGAACTGGAACATCAACTGGGGCATCCGCTGGTATGCCAAGGTCAAGGACCAGTGGCACCTCTTTGGTGAGTTCAACATTCGCCCGGCAGGTTCTATGAGCCAGCTGGCAAGTAAATATGAGGGTTCGGTAAAAGTTGGTTTAAAATATAAATGGTAATTACAACTATGAAAGCAAAATATATATTTCTCGCAGCCTTTGCCGCTGCTGTTGCACTCACTCAAACCTCATGTGAGAAAGTTAGCCCTCAGGGTGTGCTCATGGGTGGCACCGCCGTTGAGGACCGCGTGGACATGTCCTATCAGTACTATCAGCAGAATAATTTTGAGTATAAGCTCGACGATGACATCAACTTAAGTACAATGGCCGGTGAAGGTTACTCATTTATTGTGGGTGCCGACAGTCATGTTACTACCGACTTGGGCCGCATGAGAGAGATGTTCCAGATAGGTCTCGACAACGACGACTTGCTCTACTGCCATCTGGGCGATATTGCCGACACCAAGCCCGAATATTACATCCATCTTCAAAATTGCATTGGTGAAGCTACTTACAACTACATAGAAAAATATTATGAGTATCATGAAGATGACGAAAAGTTGCATCGCAAGGGAGTACCCAATTCCATTGGCCGCGATTATGACGACATTAGGTTTCCGTTCTTCCCTGTGGTGGGCAATCACGACCTGACCCACAATGGCTGGGGAATGTGGAGCAACATCTTCGGGTCGTCGTTCTACACGATTGATGTGCCAGTGGGCTATGACGAGAATGGCTACAGGGTGTATGACCACTTCATCTTCCTCGACACTGCAAGCGGCACGCTTGGCAGACTTCAGGTTGACCTGATTGAACGAGGTGTGCTCGACGGCCAGGGGCATTACCGCAACACTTTCGTCTTCAGCCACACCAATATCTTCCTGCCACAGAGTTTCCAGTTTGCCTCTACCTTCCCTCGCGAGGAAGCCTACTTCCTGCTCAAGCAGTTCGACAAATGGAACGCAACGATAGTGTTCTGCGGTCATGTACACAAGTGGGATGAGCGCCTCTACAACATGGTCTATTTCCTCACTCTCGACTCGATGAGTGAGCGCAACAGCCCCGACCCAGGCGACTACCTGGTGCGCGTTAATATCGACAAGGATGGAGCCATCGATATCGAGAAGGTGCACATGAGCTACGTGGCGCCCAAGAAGTGACCATCACCCAGTTTTGATGGGCAATGATTCCACTCGCTAGTGTAACAACACTGACACTTTTTTATAAATCTAATCACTATAAAAACTATGATAACCTATTGGAAATATGACAAAATCTACAGCCAGGTTCAGGAGTGGGAGCCTGGCTGCTGGATAAGGGTTGACAGTCCCACCAGCGACGAGCTGGACCTGCTCGAGAGCCGCTGGGGAGCGCCTCTCGACTTCATCCACGATGCCGAGGATGCCGACGAGCGTCCCCGTTTCGACCAGGAAGAGCAGTGGAGCGCTGGCATCGTGCGCGTGCCCAGCAGCAGTGTCGACGATGATGGCGACACGGTGTTCCACACGCGTCCGCTGGCAATCATGGTGAGCGATGAGGTGTTTATCACCGTGAGTTTTTTCCAGAACAACGTGCTGAGCGACTTCATCCAGTGGAGCAACCGCCGTCGCAATCCCGAGCGGCGGGGCTATGACCTTATGCTCTCGATATTGCTCTCGAGCTCGGTGTGGTATCTCAAGTATCTCAAGCAGATGAACATCATGATGAAGACTGCCGAGGAGAGGCTCGAGGAGTCGATGGACAACGACGAGCTCCAGAAGATGATGGGACTGGGAAAATACTTGATCTACTTCATCACCTCGCTGCGTGGCAACGAGATGGTGCTCATGCGACTCAAGAAGGTGCTGCGCTCGGCAACCTACGACGAGGATCTCCTCGATGATGCGGAAATCGAGATGCAGCAGGCCTACGACACCGCCACCATCTACAGCAAGATCCTCGACCGGCAGCAGTCGGCCTACTCGTCGATAATAGGCAATAACATGAACGTGATAATGCGCACGCTCACTGTGATTACCATCATCCTGATGGTGCCCACCGGCATTGCTGGGTTCTATGGCATGAACGTGCCTAACGGCATGGAGTCGTGGCGATGGGGATTTGTATTCAGCATCCTGCTATCGATAATCCTCTCGATAGTAATCTACGTCTACCTCAAGCGCAAGCGACTCATTTAGGAGGATTGTTGTCTTTTTAGGGTTGATTTGCGGGGCGTGCTTTTTGTTCCTTTGTGGCAAAAAGTAGGTCCCATGGAAAACACACACAATAATAATATAGAGCAAACTGGCGAGGACAAGAAGCGGGTGTTTGAGATTGACACCCTGCTGCTTGATGAGATTCTTGCCATCAACGAGCAGCGCAAGAGCCGGCTCGTCGACGATTACGACCCCATCTCAGGACGGGGTTGCAGCGCGCCGCGTGTGGAGCGAGAGATTGCCATTGGCAAGGAACTGTGCGGCACGTTTTTCATCCCCGAGGCGATGGCTGCCGAGCTCGACAACGAGCCTTGCACCAGCCGCCTGCAATGGGAGCGGCTGCGCATCAGGCACGACTTTGAGTACTGGTGCGCTACTTGCGTCACTATTCTCGACAAGATAAGTTCGCGGCTTGAAAGGCTGCGTCTCAACCGCCCGCAGCGGCGTGTGCTACAGGTGCTGGAAGACCAGCGTCTCGCCGGCAAACCCCTGCGCCTTATCATGCTCAAGGCAAGGCAGTGGGGTGGCAGCACCCTGGTGCAAATCTACATGGAATGGATACAGATGGTGCTGCGACGCAACTGGAACAGCCTCATCTGCGGTCATCTGCACCAGACCTCGGCAATTATCAAGAGCATCTATGGGCGCACTCTGCGCAACTATCCCAAGGAGCTGTGCGACGGTGGCAAGCGGCCGTCGTTCAAGACCTTTGAGGGAAGCAGCAACGTGCGCCAGCTCAGCAACAGCGAGTCGCTGGTGATTAGCGGCACGGCACAGAGTCAGGATGCCGTGCGAGGCTATGACGTGAAGATGGCGCATCTCACCGAGGTTGCCTTCTGGCCCGACACACGGCTTCACTCTCCCGAGGACGTGATACGCTCCATTAGCGGCACCATTCCGCTCGAGCCACTCACGATGGTCGCCATTGAGTCGACTGCCAATGGAGTTGACAACTACTTCCACAACGAGTGGCTGCGTGCCAAGAACGGCGAGAGCGACAAGGCGGCGGTGTTTGTGCCCTGGTATGAGATAGAGATTTACCGCAAGGCGGTTGACAATGCCCAGCAACTCATCGACGGCATGGACGACTACGAGAAGTGGCTGTGGGAGGACTGCGGCTGCACGCTCGAGATGATAAACTGGTACCACAGCAAGCGGCGTGAGTATGTCGCCCAGAGCCTGATGGCGGCAGAGTTCCCCACTACCGACGTGGAAGCATTTACCAGCACCGCCCACAACGTGTTCCCCATCGAGTACATCGAGCGCATGCGCTACGCAACACGCATGAAGCCGTCACTGGGCGATGTGGTGGCAAGGAAGGTTAATACGCTCGAAGGCGTGGATTTTGTGACCAAAGCGATGGGCGGAAATATGGAACTGTGGCGCTGGCCCGTCAAGCCGCCCACGGCGCGCAACCGCTACATTGTGGTGGTTGACGTGGGTGGCTGTAGCGACAGCAGCGACTGGTCGGTGATAGCGGTGTTTGACCGTCATAACGAAAGGGATGACACTCAGCCTCCCGAGGTGGTGGCGCAATGGCGAGGGCACGAGGAGCACGACACGCTGGCATGGAAAGCGGCGCAAATTGCCAAGTTCTACAACAACGCGCTGCTCATCTTTGAGAGCAACACGCTGGAGTGTGAAGGGGCGATTGATAACCTGAACTTCAACCGCATCAGGAGTGTTTATTCTAACCTATATTACCGCACCAGCGACGGGGGCAGGCCACGACCTGGTTTCCACACCAATGTCGTCACGAAGAAAAGCGCCATTACCAATCTGCTCGCCTACCTGCGCGACGGATCATATATTGAGCGCGACGGCAAGGCTCTCAACGAGATGGAGACCTACGAACTGAGTCCCGACGGCAAGCGCTATGAAGCCCATCGCGGGAAGCACGACGACATTCTAATGACCCGTGCCATTGGGCTCTATATCATCGAGGAGATGAACCTGCATGAAGGCAAGTCGAGGGCGGTTAATCCCGAGTTCTTCATCAACAAATCCCCCCGCCTGCCATTCCTCGGTTATATATAATCCCCAAGTTTTTATAGTAATCAACGTGAGTTCGACGAAAATAAGTTGTTGTGTATCAGCTGCTCCCTTAAAATAGAGAGTTGAAAGTGTATCAAAAGGTTGAGTGGCGACCTCGAAGAGGTCGAATGCTTCGAAGAAGCTATTCATTAGTAACACCATGCAAGAACCTCGAAGAGGTTCGCAGCTTGGTGATATACAAAGACTTATGGATGTGCCTCGGAGAGGAACTTCTCTAGCGACAATTGAATTGCTGCTTGTCATACTCCCCCTACCCCCTCTATCTTAGAGGGGGAGTTGCCAAAACCTTAATTATCATTATATTAAATTCGTCGAACTCACGTTAATCACGAGATTCCCAGCCGCTAACAACCAGGCGACGAACTGGGGGTGTTGCAAAACTCCAAGAAAAATAAAAACCACAAATTAAACAGATTAATCAGATTTCTTAATCGCCTTAAATACAGAATAAAAAAATCATATAATCTGTTTAATCTGAAAAATCTGTGGTTTATTTAGTTTTGCAACACCCTCAACTGACTTGCGAGACTTGAGTATAAATTTTTCAATCCCTCCTATTTTCTTTGGTTCAAAAATGTGATAAAAACTAAGGAAAAATGGTAAAATTGCGTTATATTCGCATCATTTTTAAGAAAAAAGTAATATTTTTTCGCAAAAACGTTTGTTTTTTAAAAAATAATATATACATTTGCAACGTAATTCATGACAAGAGCATGAAAAACGTTGCAAAATGATTTTTCAACTTGGAAAATAAAATAGTTGTTTTATAGATAATTGTGTATTTAAGGAATGGGATAGTCGTGAGACTATCCCTTTTTCTTTTTCCCAGGCCGCTTTAGAACTGTGGTGGCGCTACCTTGAGCATGTCGCTCACCTCGTTAAGGTTGCCATCGTTAGGCTCGGGAGTAACGCCAAGCAAGTGGGCCAGCAGCGAGTAGATGCACACGTTGCGGAAGGTGCCTGGGCGCACATATCCCACCTTGAAGTCGGGCCCGATGGCGCGGAATCCCACGAGCATGTCGCTCATCGTTGGATCCCATCCATGGTTGCCGTTAATCACCTTGGTGTTGTCGCGGAAGCACCATCCCAGGTCGGGAAGCACTATCACATCGCCCATGTTCTTGTTGGTGCCGTAGTGCAGATACTCAGGAACTTCGCCCTTCTTCCATGCGCGCAAGTGGTCGACATGCTGCAGCACGTTGACGATAGAGTCGGCATACTCGGGCTTGGTGGTGTAGATCAGTGCTGGGCTGTCGCCGTCGAAGTGCTTCACCCACTCGCGCTTGATATAGTTGTCGCTGTTTACCACGCGCACCTCGCTGCACCATGTCATGCCATGATCGCCAGTGATGATGAGGTTCACCTTGTTGCCTATCTCGGGCAGCGCCTTGATGCGTGCCCACAGGGTCCACAGCAGCGAGTCCATGCCCTCGGCCACGCGGCGGCTCTTCTTGGTGATGGGGCCGTAGCTGTGGGCGGAGTGGTCGGGCTCCTCAAAGTAGCACATCACCAGGTGCGGACGTTTGTCCTCGGGCAACTGTAGCAGGTCGATGACTTTGTTGACGCGCTCGGCTGGCTTGAGAAGGGGTTTCTTGGCGTAGTCTTCCCAGTAGGTGGGGTGCTCGCCCTTGATTTTCACGTCGCTGCCCACCCAGTAGACGGTGGCAGTCTTCACGCCTTGGCGTTTGGCAGTGAGCCAGATGGGGTCGCCGCCGTAGTGCTCGCCCTTGCGCGCCTCCTCGCTGCCAATGCTGTACTTCTTGTCGCTTCCCACGGGCCTGAAGGTGTTGGCAATAATGCCGTGATGGTCGGGGTAGAGACCGGTGGCGAGGGTGTAGTGGTTGGGGAATGTCTTTGAGGGGAAAGACGGCTGCATCACCGCCTTGACGCCCTCTTTGGCAAGTCGGTCAAAGAAAGGCATGTCGAAGCACTCGGCATAGTCCCATCGCAGTCCGTCGCATGAGACAATCACGGTGTAGGTGTCGTTACCTGCTGCCCAGGCAGCACAAGCCAGCATACTGGCCAGCATCAAGTTGAGAAGTCGTTTCATAGTTGTTGAGATCATTAATAATATAAATTATGTGCAAAGGTAGGAAAAAGTTTTCAGTTTTCAGTAATCAGTAGTCAGTTTTCAGTTTTCAGTTTTCAGTTTTCAGTAATCAGTAGTCAGTTTTCAGTAATCAGTTTTCAGTAATCAGTTTTCAGTAAAATAGTTGAGCAGTTGAGTAGTGGATTAGTTGATAACTCTTCCCTCTCCCCTCTTCCCTCTTCCCTCTTCCCTCTTCCCTCTTCCCTCTTTCCTCTTCCCTCTTCCCTCTTCCCTCTTTCCTCTTCCCTCTCCCCTCTCCCCTCTTCCCTCTCCCCTCTCACCACTCACCTAATCTCTCCTCTGCCTTCCATAAACCATAAACTATAAACCATAAACCATAAACAAGTTCAGTAATCAGTAGCTTTCGCAAGGCGGTGCCTTGCGACCTGCCGACCGATTCGACAAAATTCAAAAAAAATGTTAAGAAATTTGGAGAAAAGAGATGTCTTGTTATACCTTTGTAGTGTACTAGTAAGGTAGTACACTAATACAGTTATTGTTTAACCATTAAATATTTCAGTATCATGTTATCTATCAACGATTTATCGTTCAGTTACAACAAGCACGTTGGAGATTTGTTCCATGGCTTGTCGCTTGAGTTGAACGCTGGCAACGTTTACGGGTTGTTAGGGAAAAATGGTTCGGGCAAAACCACCCTAATTAATTTAATGTGTGGCCTTCTCACCCCCAAGAGCGGTGAGGTGACCCTCGATGGCGTGAACGTGCGTGCCCGCCTTCCCAAAACAATGAGCGGCCTCTTCCTCGTGCCCGAGGAATTTGATCTGCCCAATCTCTCCTTAAAGCGCTATGCGAGTATCAATGCTCCGTTCTACCCCAATTTCTCGATGGACGACATGCAGCGCTACCTTGACATCTTCGATATGGGTGGCGACATGAATGTTAAGCTCCACTCGCTGTCGATGGGACAAAAGAAGAAAGTGCTATTGGCTTTCGCATTTGCCACCAACACCCGCGTGCTCATAATGGATGAGCCCACCAATGGCCTGGACATCCCCAGCAAGAGCCAATTCCGCAAGTTGGTGACCACAGGCATGACCGACGACAAGATGATGCTCATCTCTACCCACCAGGTGCGTGACATCAGCGAGATTCTCGACCATGTGACAATCCTCGACCAGAGCAGAGTGTTGCTCAACGTTTCCATTACCAATGTGATGAGCCGCTTGGCATTCCGCCCCATGCGTGAAGGTGACCAGCCACTATTCACGCAGCCCAGTGTGATGGGATCGCTCGTGGTCGTTCCCAGCCAGCCCGACGAGGAGACCGCTGTTGACCTGGAGATGCTCTTCAACGCCACAATTCAAAATCCCGATGCTATCAACCAATTGTTTAACGCCTCAGAATGAATAAAACTATGAATACCATCAGTCAAACATTTAATTGGAATCGCTTCGTTGCTGCACTCAAGAAAGAAGTGATAGAGAATTGGCGAACTTTACTCCTCTCAACAATAGGAATTTATGGCACCTTGGCTTTGATTATGATAATTGGCAACATAATCTTTGGCGCCACCTCCACCCGGCCCGAAACCATGCTACGCTACAACATGGTTTTTGTGGTTTACGGCTTCGGCAGCATTATCGTGGCCTCTCTGGCATTCCGTGGCCTGAAAGACAAGAAAGGCCGAACCGAATTTCTAACATCCCCTTCATCGACTCTCGAGAAATACTTGGTTAACGTTCTCATCTATGTGGTGGGATTTATCGTTATCTTTCCAATATGTGCTCAGTTGGCCGATTTGACCCGAATCCTGGTTTTATGGCCTTGGAGCGATGGTGATGTGCCAGGCCCCATCAACTTTTTAAGCACATTTCATAATGTTGCACATCAGCAAGAATGGTGGAAATTAGATTCAAAGGTTATTCTTGAAATATCTCTATGGTTGAGCATATTGGTTAGTCCGGCACTATATCTGCTAGGAAGTGTTCTATGGCCTAAACTATCGTTCCTCAAGACTTTTGCGGCAGTATATGTCATTGAGATTGTCTTTTTCATATTAGCAATGATTTGCATCTCAATATTCAGCGACATCCAGACGGCAGCAAAATGGATAAAAGGTTTAGGGCAAAACACCGCTATGCTCTGGTATATCGCATTGCTAGTCATTCAGTTGATTGTTTACTGGCCACTGTCGTGGTACCTGTTTAAGCGCAAAGATGTTGTCTCATTAAAATGGTGGAAATAAGCTATGAACTTCAAGGATAATAAAGCAATATATCTGCAGATTGCCGACCGCATTGGCGACCAGATTCTCTCGGGGGATTTGCCCGTCGAGGGCAAGGTGGCAAGCGTGCGCGAGCTTGCGGCACTGATTGAGGTAAACGCCAACACTGTGGCGCGAACCTATGAATACCTGCAGCAGTGTGGCGTGATTTACACCAAGCGCGGACTGGGTTACTTTGTGTGCCCTGATGCCAGCGAGAAAATCATTGCTATGCGTCGCGAACAACTCATGCAAGGCGAGATAGACTACTTCTTCACACAACTTAAGGCTGTGGGCATCACCCCTACCGAACTACAGGAGATGTATCAGGACTATCTTGGGCATTAACATGTTTTTTGGTTTTTTTACAACATTTTTTGAAGCATTTGGCATGGTTATTGCGTCTAATGAACAAAAACATGCAATAAAAAGAGAAAAATGAAAAGATTATTTACTATTCTATTGATGAGTATTAGTGTGATTGCGGCAATGGCACAGCAGTATAGTGTGCAATGCCAGGTCAACGACAGCGAGGGCGAGGGAGTTCCCTTTGCCACTATCTATGTCTACAACAGCAACGACACTAGTAAAGTGATTACAAGTGGTGTGAGCGATGCCTTTGGAAAGGTCGACCACAAGATTAGCAAGGCGGGCAAGTACATGATTCGCTTGCAATTTGTGGGCATGACACCTCAAGACCGCAATTTTGAGGTTAGCGCCTCGGCACCAGTGGCACAACTGGGCACCATCGTGCTGACAACCCAGTCGACGATGCTCAAGGAGGTGGTGGTAGCCACTCAGCGCCAACTGGTGAAGACCGAGATTGACCGCCTCACCTACGACGTGCAGGCCGATGCCGACAGCCGCACCAGCAACGTTCTCGACATGCTCAAGAAGGTGCCTATGGTAAGCGTCGATGGTCAGGACGAGATTCGTGTGAAGGGGTCCACCTCGTTCAAGGTGTACCGCAACGGCCATCCCGACCCAGCCCTTGCCAGCATGAACATGAAGGAAATCCTCAAGGTGATTCCCGCCAGCATGATTAAGAAGATAGAGGTGATTACCGACCCAGGCGCAAAATATGACGCCGAGGGAACAAGCGCCATCCTCAACATCGTGATGGCCGATGGCGACGCAGGAACCATGAGTGGCATCACTGGCACAGTGGGCGTGGGGGTTGACCAAACGGGAAGCCTCGACGGCAATGCCAACATCACCGCTCAGGTGGGCAAGGTGGTGACCTCGCTCAACTATGGCTATCACAATCAGAACCGCCACAGCGGCCACTACATGACCGAGAGCGAGCACACCTATGCCAACTCAGGCAACAAATTATATAACGACAATGACTCGCGCGCCCATGTGAACGTGCACTATGGCGAACTCAGCGCCAGCTGGGAGCCCGACACCACCAACCTTGTGTCGATGTCGTTTGGTGGTTTCTACTACGACTACAACGGCGACGGCTTGAATCACAACCGCATGAGCGACCGCGATGGCAACATCCTGTATCGCTACACCACCAATGGCCACACTCCCAAGACCGAGTACTACGACCTGCACGGACGGCTCGACTATCAGCACAAGACTCACCATCCCGGCGAGATGCTGACCCTGAGCTATATGCTCTCGACAACCCACTCGGGCAACAAGACTATCAGCACCCTGAGCGACATGCTCAACTGCCCGTTCCCCTACACTGGTCAGTTGTCCAATACTAAGGAGAACTTTGCTGAGCACACGTTCCAGTTTGACTGGACAAGGCCATTTGCCAAGTATCACAAGTTTGAGACGGGTGTCAAGTACATCAACCGCTTGAACAAGAGCGATGCGGCATTTGAGTTCACTGGTGCGCCCGAGATGAACAGCACCACACTGTTCAACCACCGCACCCATGTGGCTGCTGCCTATGTGAGCCACACCTTCAGCAAGGGCAACTGGACCACCCGCGAGGGTCTGCGCTATGAGTACAGCCGCTTGAACGCCGAGTTCCCCGATGGCAAGCAGGCGAACTACCACCGCAACCTCAACGACCTGGTGCCCGACCTGAGCATTGAATACAAATTTGACTGGGCTCACAGCCTCAAGCTCAACTACAGCACCAGCATTCAGCGCCCTGCCATCAGCTATCTGAATCCTGCCATCGAGGAGAGCCCAACAGCGCGCTCCTTTGGTAATCCTCACCTGAGCAGTTCGCGCCAGCATTCTATCGCTCTCACCTACATGCAGCTGGGGGCAAAGCTCACCTTCAGCGTGAGCCCAAGCATCTCGTTCAGCACCAACCAGATCACAGGTGTGCAATATACCGAGGGCGATATCTTCGTCTCGACCTATGCCAACACCCTCAAGACTCGCAGCATTGGGCTCAACGGCTTCATGCAGTGGACAATAGGTCCCAAGACGAGCTTCGTGTTCAACGGCAATGTGGCGCATAACCGCTACAAGAGCGACGAACTGAACCTCGAGAATAAGCGATGGAACTCGTTCTTCTACGCTCAAGTCACTCAGCAACTGCCCTGGAAGCTGCGCCTTACAGCAAGCGCCGGCGAGTGGAGTGGTGGCATCAGCGGTCTCTATGGCTACACCAGTGGCAACTGGTTCTACAACCTGGGCTTGCAGCGCTCGTTCCTCAAGGAGGATCGCCTCACAGTGCGCTTGAGCGCTCGCAACTTCCTGGGCGGGAAGTACTCCTCGGTCAAGAGCTATACCACTCAAGGCGACTACACCGGTTGGAACAAGTCGCGCTTCCAGATGCGTGGATTCAGTATCAACATAAGCTACCGCTTCGGTTCGCTCAAGGCACGCGTGAAGCACACCGACAAGACCATCGAGAACAACGACGTGGTGGGTGGCATCCAGCAAGGCGGAGCACAAGGTGGCGCCCAGCAAGGCACCCAAGGGCAAATGGGAAATTGATTAATGCATAATGCACAATGAATAAGCCCTTTGTCCTTCGTCCTTCGTCCTTTGTCCTTTGAAAAAAGGCTTTTAAACTTCATATAGACTAAACACTGCAGCAGTGGCTGGATGGGAATCCATTGCCACTGCTTTTTTCTTTCTCCTTATCTAAAAAACTCCCCGAAAACGGAAAAAAGGAACCGACCCCTTTTTCTGAAAACGGAAAAAAGGAACCGTCCCCTTTTTTCGAAAACGGAAAAAAGGAACCGTCCCCTTTTTCCGTTTTTTTGTTTTTTTACAACTAGAGTCGTAGATGTGTGGGGCGGAGGAGGGTGGCGGTGGGGATGGTGGCTGTTACTTGCAAGCGCAGGGTGCGTGCCGGTGGTGCCACGATGGGTCTTGAGAGTGGGGCTGCTACCAGTCCGGTTGCTGTGAGGCGGCTCATGATGAATCCGTGGCAACTTGCGCCTCGTTCGCCTTTCAGGGTTGCTGTGAGTGCAAAGGCGGCTGGCGTTGCCGCTATGGGCGTGAAGATGTTCCAGATGATGCGCCCTGGCTGCTGGCGCATGAGCGGGTCTGTTTCAAAGGACTGTGACAAGTATTCCACGGCAACTGTTGCGGGGATTTCGTCGGTCAAGTCGAGCAGCCGTCCTGTAGATGTCACGGCGAGGGCATGGCTCGAGTCGCTGAAAAGTGCGCTCACATGCTGGCTGCGGTGGTAGTAGTTGCCCGATGGCATCATCACCGTCACGCTCCCGTCGCTGGCGGCAATCCAGAGTTCGCGATCTCGGTTGTTCCATGCGAGCTGCGCCAAGTGCTCAACGCCACCGAGCATCCTCTTCACGGTGCTACCTGCCAGGGCACACAAGTCGCCGTGCATCGACACAAACCACACCGCGTCGCCTGCCGCCAGCGGAGTGGCTCCAGTGGCAATCACTTGCTGGCTGATGAGACGCGGTTCGGCAAAGGCTTCGCTGGCTCGCTGTGGCAGTGCCATGATGCCTCGTGAGGTGAACAGATAGACAGGATAACGCCCGAATCCACCCGAATAGATGGGTCGGCATGCTGGCGCAAGGGCGAGAATCGAGCATCCGCTCACCGTTGCCTGCCAGTTGATGACAAGCGGATTGCCTATGTGGCTCACCCTGATCATGCCCTCGGCAGGGAGCAGAACAGTGGAGTCGCCACCAGCAGGGATTGTGCCGGCAGTCAAGGCATTGCTGGCAAACGAAGGGTTGATGCTCACTGCCATGTCGGAGCCTTCAAGAGTGTTCAAGTCGCTCTCCCACACTTTGCTAGCTACAGCGATGGCGATGTGGGTGGCGCGAGGGTCGGGGAAGGCGATAAACGGGTTGAGCGCCGTGGCGTTGCAGGGGCATTGCGACTGTGTGGTGAGCACCACGTTGCCATCGCTTGTGCTGAGCGTTACCTGCACCGTGGCATTTACCGTGCTGGCGTCGATAGTGCCCGAGAGCCACGGCAGCACCTGCCAGGGACAGGTGAGCGCCAACTGCGATGGTGCCTCATATAGGCGGCCGTTGTGCTCCATCGTCACCGTTGCTGCCGTCACAAGAACCCGTGGTTCCATAATCGCGGCACACTGCTGTGCCGAGTGCCACTGTGGCGCGTCGAGAGTAGCGGCAATCACGTCGCAGCGATGGGTGGAGACTGGCCGCTGCGACGATACCGTCGTGTTCACGCCCACAAACGCCCCTGCGTCGAGTCTGGTGCAGGATGCTGCCACTTTCCACCCCTTGCCCAGCATCGACTGCGTCATGGCTGCGGTGGAGCGTCCCTTAGGCCCCACCTCAAGCAGATATCTCCTTGTGCCGCTCGAGGTGGAGACCACGCAGCGGTAGTCGATGCTCGCCCTGGTGTCGACCAGGCTGGCGGCAGGCGTCACCATCACGTCGATAGCCTTCACCAGGTCGCGCCACTGTGGCGCCACGCTCGAGAGCATGGTGATGCCCAGCCTGTAGCTGTCGAGGGTGAGGGCAAAGGAGTTGATGCCCGTGAACGCGTTGTTGCCCGACTTCACCGTTGCCGTTGCACGATAGGACGCGCTAATCAAGGAATTCCCCACCATCACCGGCTGGCTGAGCCACAGGTAGGAGTCGTCCCAAAGACGCACGCCATAGCGCGCAAGCATCACTCCCGTAAATCGTCCCTGCTCGCTGGCACTGGCGCTCATCGACGACACTGCGTTACCCACCAGCCTGGTGAGCGCTGCCACATCGGCTTGCGCAAGGGGTGCTTGCCAGGCGGTGTAGGGCACAGGGAAGTCGTAGTCGGGGATTGTGGTCGAGAGCGTCGATTGCTCTACGGCGGCAAGATGCAGTTGAGGGATGGCGTCTTCCACGTTGAGGTGGTCGTAGCCAGTGGCAGAGCGACGCAGCAACTGCTTGCCTTCTTGTGTGACCACTACTATCAACGCTCCCACCTTGTGCGCGCCAGTGACCGGGCAACCCGCGTCGAGCACCACTGTGTCGCCCACCATCACCTTGTTGTCGCGTAGCACCAGCGTGTTGTCGTCGACCAGCAGCACACGGTCGCCAGGGCTTAGCGTTCCCACCTGCCGTGGCACTCCCACCACCTCAAGCGCCTCCTCGCGCTCGCGCAGATTGATTACAGTTGATGCAGTGCCAGGCACCGCGCTCTCTCCATTGTGCCGCGGTTGAATGCCGCGAAGCACGATTTTCATGTCGTTTTTCATAGCAAAGTGTTTTTTTGACGGCAAAGGTAAAAGGCCGCCAGCAAAGCAGGCAACATTAAAAAAAAACGGCACCCCATCTCCCTCATTTTCGGACAAAAGGGACGGTTCTTTTTGTCCGATTTTTTTTGTTGCTGGGAAAAAGCAGCCGGTGGAATGTTTCCATTGTGGTAGGGGATAAAGTGTGAAAATGTAATAATATTTGGAAATTTGCGAAAAAATTACACAAAAATTTGGCAATTTGCTATCTTTTTGTTTTCTTTGTGGGTTGTAAATCAATCAATGAAAACACAATATTAACACTAAAAAATTTACGAAATGAAGAAATTTTTACTCGTTCTAACATTGGTTTCAATCACTTGCTCCAGTGCCCTTGCTGCTGGGCAGTTGTTGAAAAAAGACCCTAATGGTTATGAGACCGTGAACGGCATCAGCATGCGCAACCTGTGGCTGCTCGACCGTTTCCACTATGGCGTCAATGAGTTGCAGACCGACTTTGAGTGGTGCAACACCAAGGCGCGCACGGCAGTGCTGCAGGATGGCATCGTCTATGTTGCACGCAGCGAGGCAAAGCAGATTATCAGGCCTGGTGCCAACGGCAACGACACCATCATGGCGGCAATGATTTATCGCTTCGACGCCATGACAGGCGAGGAGATGGCACCACTGGATGTGACCCTCAATGGCGAGCCTTATGGCGCCTTCCTGGGCGCCAACTCGATAGGCAAGGACAACTTTGGCCACGTGTGGGTAGCACCTTACACCAGTGAGCAGACAGCCAATGTGCCCTTGTATCAAGTGAATATCGAGACTGGCGAACTCACCCTCGTTGCCACCCTCAACAAGGGCGACGTTATTGCGCGTACCGACTATCTCGACCTGGTGGGTGACATCACCCTGGAAGAGGCCGAGTGTAACGTGATGACCCCTGGTTCTCAGGTTCCCACCGTCTATGCATGGCATAACGACCAGGGCGGCGATGCCGACACCTGGGACGGATTCTTTAGTGGCGACCCCTACATGGACTTCACCGAGTTCTATCCCGAGAGTCAGACCCAGTGGGGCTACGCTCCCGCCTGTCGCTTCGTGCTGGGCGAGGATGAGGACTACCGCTACAGCGGTGAGAACTTCTACATCGACGGCTTCACCACTGTTCCCACGCTCTATAGCATGGACGGAACAATCGTTGACGGCTTTGGCAGTCTGAGCCAGGAAGAGATGGCTGCCGACAGCCTGCTGATGCCTAAGGTGGGCACCAACGGTATTGCCGAGTTCAAACTCGGCGACCGCAACTTCATTGTTTACTCGATTGCCCAGTATGACGCGCCCAACTCTTGCCAGGTCAACATCTGCGAGCTTGGCGAGGGAATGTCGTTCAGCGGCATGCAGCGCTACTGGACCTTCCCTGCCGACGGTCAGGGCCAGACCAGTGACAGTGGACTTCGCATCCATCCCATCACAGCCGACTACACCACCGAGAACGGCAAGGAGGCAGCACTCATCTTTGAGTTCAAGTGCTTCAATGGTATGGGAGTCTATATCGTGGGCGAGGGCGTAGTTCCCGATCAAGGCACCGTAGCCATTCCTGGCGATGTGAACGGCGATGGCAGCGTTACTGCCGCCGATGTTACCGCTCTCTATGA
Source organism: uncultured Prevotellaceae bacterium (assembly GCA_900318065.1). Taxonomy (GTDB): domain Bacteria; phylum Bacteroidota; class Bacteroidia; order Bacteroidales; family Muribaculaceae; genus Sodaliphilus. The sequence goes on along the minus strand of ONIY01000012.1, from coordinate 59,438 downwards.
CGTGCTGTTGAACAACGACTTCAGCAACGTAGTCAATGGCGACCAGAATGGCGACGGCAATATCACAAGTGCCGACGTTACCTCGGTCTACGGAGTGATCTTGGGTAACAATTAATTGAAAAAGAATTGTGAGGGGGGAGGCTTGGCGGTTTCCCCCCTTTTTTCTTTAAATCACAAGCATTATACCGAAAGAAGATTATGAAGAAATACAGTTTGTTGATTTTGATGATGGCGGTTTGCCGGTTGGCGTGGTCAGGCACCACTTGGCCACTGCTGGGCGTGGAATATAGTGTCGACACTTTGTTTCACGCCAATATAGGCCCTGGCACGAGTCAGACGTCGCTCCATTTCACCAATGGCACTACCCACATGCGCGTGTTCTACACCACCATCGACATGACCAACCCGTGGCTCATGGTGCGCGCCGTGAGTGGCAACGACATGACAGCAGGTGGCGAGGTGGTGTCGTCGATGGCTCAGCGCAACGATGGTCCCGGGCACCGCTTCTTTGTGGGCATCAATGGCGACTTCTTCTACACCAGCGGCACCACTGCCAACGGCGTGTCGATGGTGGGTACTCCCATAGGCACGTGCATAGGCGATGGAGTGGTATACCGCTTGAACGACAGCGAGTATAAGTATGTCTTTGACGAGAACCGCAATTCCTATATCAACGGAGTGACGATTACCGGCACCGTGAGCATCGGCACCGGCACCGCTGCGGTGGGAGGCGTGAACACCGACGCCAGCGACAATGTTTTGACGCTCTACAACGACCGCTACTATGGCGCCACTAACCAAACGATGGAGTGCAGCGAGGTGCAGGCGCAACTGGTTGATGGCAACACCTTCAACTTCCTGGAGCCATTCAAGATGGTGATTACCAGCGCTCCCAGCACCGCCGGCAACATGACGGTGCCCAGCGGCGGCTATGTGCTTCACGGCCAGGGCAGCACGGCAAGTTTCATCGATGGCCTTCAAGTGGGCGACGAGGTGACAGTGAGCATGAGCGCCATGGCAGGAGGCATCAGGATTGACCCTCGCGATGTGGTGAGCGGCCAGCCCTGGGTGCTGCACAACGGCGAGACCGTCGACGATGGCAACACCGACATGCATCCACGCACCTGCATTGGCTTTGCCAACGGAGGCCAGACGCTCATATTCCTTGTGGTGGACGGACGTTCGCTCATCAGCAATGGCTGCCGCACCGCCCACCTGGGCGACCTGCTGCGCTATGCTGGCGCCACCGAGGGCCTGAACCTTGACGGTGGTGGCTCTACCACGCTGTATACCAGTGCGCTGGGCGTGAGAAACGTGCCCAGCGATGGCCATGAGCGTGCCGACTGCAACGGTCTGTTTCTCGTGAGCCGCGCCCCCGACGATGACCAGATTGCCGAGATACGCTTCAAGGAATGGGCGCAGCGAGTGCCCAAATATGGCATCTACTCGCCAGTGCTCTATGGCTACAACCAGTATGGCATGCTCATCGACACCGATGTCCAGGGCTTTACCCTTGAGGTAGACGAGAGCTTGGGCACGATAAAGAACGGCAACACATTCTTTGCCACCGGCAGTGGCGACGGCGAGTTGGTGGCAGTGTACAACGGCGTCAGTGCCACGCTGCCCATCACCATCGTGGGCAGTGCCGACGATATGCGCGTGACCAACGATTCCATCATCAACGACACCTATCGCACCTATCGTGTGCAGCTTGAGAGCCAGGTGGGCGAGACGGTGATGCCCCTCGAGCCCGAGGCGTTGACCTGGAGCAGCAGCGACGAGAGCATCGTCACCATCGATGCCACGACGGGCGTGCTGCGCGGACTGCGCGACGGTGAGGCAATCGTCACCGGCACCCTCGACGACAAGGAGGTGACAATGAAAGTGACAGTGGAGAAGCCTGTGCAGCGCGTTTATCCTCTTGACCCCGAGATGGATATCTCCACTTGGAACTACTCCATGAGCGGTGGCAACAACTATGTGGTCGAGCCGCTGGAGAATGGCGTGAAGGTGGATTACACCGGGCGAAGTGCGCGCACTAATTACTTCAGGATGACAAAAAATATTGTGCTGTGGAGCCTCCCCGACACCTTGCGAGTGCGCATTAATCCGGGCGAGGCTCCTGTCACTGGTGTTACCTTTGCGTTGCGCCCCAACGGCGGCAAGATCAGTTACAGGGCAGTGACCCCCGACTCGGTGCCTGCCAACGTGCTGACCACCATTGACCTGCCCATCGACCAGTGGATTGATGCCGACGACATGGGCAATTATCCCATCCAGCTCACCTATGTGCAAATCACCCTGGGCAAGTCCACTCCCGGCGAGCAATACACGATGCTCATCCCTGGCATGGAAGTCGTTTACCGCAATGCGCCAGTGAGTGCAGCGGTGATGGGCGACGTCAATGGCGACGGTGAGGTGACGGCGGTCGACATCACCGCCCTCTACAACTACCTGCTCAATGGCGACGAGACCTATCTCGCCACCAGCGACCTCAACGGCGACGGTCAAGTCACCAGTGTCGATGTCACAATCATCTACAACATCCTGCTGGGCAATTGATGTGGGTTGATAGCACCATTCGGGCGACAGAATGATTATCGACTTGTTGTTCTGTCGCCCCGATGGGGCTAATTATTGGGGGGTGCTGCATTACACAGGGGTTCCGTGCTTCGCACTCCACCCCTGCCTAAGCCCTTTTCAGTCCTATCGGACTTTTATCAGGGCACTAATAATAAAATAATTCAAGTTTCTAAAGTAATCATGAGATTCCAAACCGCTAAATATCAGGCGACAAACTCCCCCTCTATCTTAGAGGGGGAACTGACTTCCGAAACTAGAATAAAATAACAAGAGTGATTATCAGTAGAGATAATCACTCTTGTTGCATTGTCGTGGTTTGTTTCTTAGAAGTTCACACCAAAGTTGAGATAGAGGGTGCGGTTGCTGCTTGAGTTGTAGTCGTCGTGGCTTACGTTGGCAAGACCTATGTCATAGCACAGGTCGAGGTAGAACATACTGAAGCCTACACCGCAGCCAATGCGCAGACCACCGTCGAAGCGCTTGAATCCATCCTTGCTGAAAGCGCTCTCCTTGTGCTTGGTGCTGTAGTACTTAGTCTTTCCGTCAACACCCACAGCCAGATATCCACCAAAGAGAGGATGGATAGAGAGGCCCATGTCGGTGTAATGGATGTACTTGAACACGAGAGGCAACTCGAGGTAGCTCAGGTCGGTAGTCACCTTGTCGCCCAGGATGGTGCCCTTGCCACCCTTGTTCACATAGCTCAGTCCAGTCTCGAAGAACACTGGAGCGCGGTTGGTGAGTTCAAATCCCACTACACCACCCAGGTGCAGCCCCGTCTTGCTGTCGCCAGCATAGCTGATGGCGTCGCCGCTCACGTGCGAGAAAGCCGGACCAATGCGCAAGCCAAAGTACATGTCCTTGCCATAGTAGTTTCTAATCCAGCGGCTGTGAGATCTCTCATAGTCGTAGCGGTTGCTTGGGGTACTGCCATAGTTGTGACGTTGTGCCAGCATGGGCAGCGAAGCCATGAGTGCAACCATTGCAAGTGTGAGTAATTTTTTCATAAAGTGATATTTTTTTAGTTGATAATATTTCGTACTGAGTGCAAAAATAGGAATTAATTTGTAAGAAAGCAAATAAATCGCGGTTTTTCATTGTGCAGAGAGCAAAAAATGGGGTCACCATGCGGCGACCCCATTTTGATTTAGTGCTGCATCCTTTTATTTGTTGTTGAGCAGGATGTTGTAGACGATAGTGACATCGACACTAGTAACTTGGCCATCGCCGTTGAGGTCGCTAGTGGCGAGGAAGGTCTCGTCGTTGTTGAGCAGGTAGTTGTAGAGGGCGGTGATGTCGACTGAGGTAACCTGACCGTCGCAGTTAACGTCGCCATATACGCTTGAGCCACTCAGGGTGGTGACTACAATCACGTTAGACCACTTGCTCTGCTTAGTGCCATAGACAGCCTTCACGTCATAGAGATAGGTGGTGGCAGGATCAAGGTCGGTAACCTTGTAGGTTCCAGCGGTGATGCCAGGAATGGTGATGCCGTCCATGTCGATAGAGTTGAACATATTAGTGTGCTCACCGTCCATAACGTGGATGCTGGTGAGGATTACACGCTTAGCGTTGGCCATTGTCTCAAAGGTAACAGTCTGAGCTGTCGAGGCTGCGCAGTCGAGAACCACGGTGTAGGTGTCCTCGGTGCTGCTGGCAACAGTAACGGTCTGACTAGCGCTGCCACAAGAAACCTTAAGGCCGCAGTTGGTGTCGTTGTTGAATGCCTTAGCCTTGAACTTGACGGTTATCTTATCGCTGCCTGCGAGGCTGAGCTCTGGAGTGGTGAGTTTGCCAACTGCCGAGCCAGTACCCATGCGCAATCCGCCTGCTACCTCATAGAGCTTCGAGCCAGTCCAGCCGGTTGTCTCCATGTAGTTGTCGAGGCTGTTGCCAATGTCGGTCGAACCGCTCTTGGTGCAGCCCGAGAAGTTCTCGCTCAGGATGTCGTAGTTCTTAGGCATAACGCGCAGGATGTAGCTGCTGGCGCCTTCACACAGGTTCCAGTTGGCAACGAAGCTATTGGCAGTAACCTCGGTAGCGTCGGTAGCAACAGGCTCGGCATACTGGCTGAGAGGAGTCTTGAAACCAATCTCCAGGAGGTCGGGATAAGAACCGCCACCCGAGAGTTTCACCATGTAGATCTTCGACTCATCGAGAGTGCCCGAGGTGATGACACCGTTGGAGCCTTGCTGAGTGTTGACTGCTGTGCTGGAAGGAGTAACGCTGCCGTTGGCATTGAGAGTGCACTCATAGATTGCCAGTGTAGCCGAAGAGCTGCTCCAGCCACCGCCCTTGACAAGAGCTTTCACTTGCGAGCAGTTAGTAACATAGTAGGACTGCGAACCGCTACTATAAATCGAGTAGGCCTGGTTGCTGCCAAAGTAGGCTGCATCGCCCTGGAAGATATCGCTGGCATTCCAGTCGTTGGAGTATTGTGAGAGCGACGAGGTGCTGCACCAGTTCTGAGTGTTGTCGGCCTTCATTGCGCCATAGCAAGAGAGAGTGAGCCAAGCGCAATCGTCGGTTTCATACTCGGTGTACTTGTAGATGGTGTTCATGCCGCTCACTGTAGCGCCAGCCTCGTCGATAGTCTCATAGTTGGCGATGTTGAGGAATGGGTCGGCAGCAGTGCCACCATCGCGTGCGATAGCGGTAAGGTTCACGGTCTTGCTTTGAGCGCCGTTGCTGGCAAATGTGATAGAGCCATTGAATGTGCCCTCTACAGCCGAGCTGAACGAAACGCTGACGGTGACAGGAGTGTTGACGCTAGTGTTGGCCTGTGGAATTGTGGCAGGCGACACGGTGAACACGCCATGAGTGTCGTTGAGGGTGATGGCAACGTCGCTGGTCAGGAATGCACCAGTGAGCTCGATAGTCTTGGTGACTGTCTTGTCGAGGGTAGCGCTGAACTCGAGGCTCTCGGGGTTAACGAGGAGAGTGGGCACGCGAGGTGCTGCCTCACCAGTGATGGGAACGGTAACGTCCTGTACTTCCTCGTCGGCGCAAGAGAGAGTGAGGGTTGCGGTGGTGTTGCCAGCTGTTGTGGGAGCGTAGGTAACCACTACGTCAACGCCATTGGCAGCCTGGGCTGGGGTGATGGTGGTGTGGCTAACGCTGTAAACATTAGAGCCAGAGATTGCAACGTTCACGTTGTTCTCGATGTTGCGAGCCTGGACTCTCACGGTCTGGGTATAGGTCTCGCCGGCAAAGCCGCTGAAGTTCACCTCCGATGGACTGGCCTTGATCACACCCAGAGGAGGCTGGATACCAAGGATCATCTGCTGGTCGCTGTTGAAGGTGTAGCCATCGCCGTCGCTGAATGCGTTCATCGAGCACCAGTTGTTGCCCTCGCCGCTCCAGCCAAAGTTGATGTGATATTTGTTGAGTTGTGAGTTGTAACCGTCAACATTGAAGGCGTGACCTCCAGCGCTGTTGTCAACAGCCATGAACACTACTGGACGGCCCTCGGCCATCTCAGTTTGAAGCAGTTGCGCCCAGTTTGACTCGCTATAGCTGCTTTTTTGCGCCAGTCGAGTTGTTGTCTCGTCATAACCAAAGAGTATGAACATGTCGGCAACAATCTGAGCGTCGGTGGTGTAGATACCACTACCACCAGCCGATGCAGTACCATACATCATGTGCTCGGCCTGTCCCACATAGCGCATCAGCGTGGCAACGGCATTGCCCTGTGCTGTAGTGTAGCTCTGGTTGTGAGAAGTTCCGTTCTCATCAACCCAAGTGCCATAGTGGTCAAGCATGTTGTCCCAGTCGAAGGTCACTTGTGGCAGTGCGGAATAGGTATAGCTTACACTGTTATAAGAGCTCAGGTCGAGAGTTGATGTGTAAGAGGACAGTGGTCCAACAGGGTCGGTGGGATATTTCCAGTAGTAGAGCACCATCGAGGCCGAAGTTGCTGGGCAGCCAGTGTAGCACTGGATGTTCTGGCCATTGTAGTTGAATGAGCACAGGTTCCAGTAAGGTTCTGCCTGGTCCCACAGGCATGTGAGCAGTGGGCCATAGGTCTCGTTGGCCTTAATCATTGGCGAGCGTGCAGTGGTGGGTTTCTCCACCTTAGCGTCGGGGTTATTGAGAAGCCAGTCGAGCTGGTTCTTGTATCCGTCGAGCAAAGCCTGCATGTTCTCGGGAATGTTGTTAATGTTGAGAGGACGGTCACCAACGGCGAGCACTTCCTCGGCACGGTCGTCACCCGATACAATCACATAGGTTGTAGCAGTGTTGAAAATGTAGTACACAGGAGCCTGTGACTTCTCGCCCATCTCGGTCTTGATGAGTGTGGGTTGGGTGGCTGCGGGAGCCATAATCTTGCCAGCATAGACCTTGTTGGCAAGGTACTGCTGTGCCTTCATCTTGGCTGTTGAAACATCAACAGGCGCGGCCATGAGTTGCAGCGCAACCATGGCGACAGTTAGAAGAGATAAGAATTTTCTCATTGTTAATGATGATTTGGTTATAGATTAATTATATATTGTTTTGGTTTTGGGCTAACCCCCAAATAATAACCCTTTATACAAAAAGTCGTCAAAGTTACTAATAATAATTTATTTATACAATAAAGAGGAGTAAAAAATCAATGAATATTCAATGTGGAGGCACAAATGGAAGCACTAATATCTCAAGTTATTTTGGTATAACTCACTTAGATATGAATAATTTTTCTTAACTTTGTAGGCACAAAACCAATATCACACACCATGAAACGAATTTTCTTTATTGCACTTCTGGCAATGGCCCTGGTTGATGCGTGGGCATGTACTGCGGTCATTGCTTCGGGAAGAGTCACTGCCGACGGGCGACCTTTCATCTTCAAGAACCGTGATGCCAGCGATGGGACCAATAATTCGCTGCTCGCTCTTCATGGCGCAAAATATGACTATGTGGGAGTGGTTAACTACTCTTCCTCGTCAAGTCCTGCAAGCATTTGGTATGGTCACAACGAGGCTGGATTCGCGATACTCAACACATTGTCCTATTATTTCAACAGTCCCACCTCTAAGGCCAACACCAGTGCCGGCGCACTGATGAAGAAGGCGCTGGGGCAGTGTGCCACTGTCGATGAGTTTGAGACGCTGTTGCAGCAAACTCAGGCTCAGACGCAGTCGGTGACGCTGAGCACTAATTTTGCCGTTATGGACTCGCTGGGCAATGTGGCGTTTTTTGAGACTTGCAACACAAGTTACACGAAGTTTGACGCCAACGATGAGACCGTAGCGCCCAATGGCTATCTGGTGCGCACCAATTACTCTTTCACAAGCCCTTATTACAATGAGACCAATCATGTGGGAGAGCAGCGCTACAAGGCTGTGTGCAAATATATGGAGGACACCTTTGGCGATGGCAATATCGATGCGCTGCAACTTGTGCATGAACTGCCACGATATCTCTATCATGGCGACCGGGAGATAAACCTGTGGGATGATATACCCAATGATATCGATGATGTGCGGCCCACCTACTTCAGCAACTTCATTCCGCGCTATATTAGCGCATCGGCGGCGCTCATGCAGGGTGTTGCCAGCGGTGAGAACCCTGAGTGCACCGTGACATGGCTCGCTGTGGGCTGGCCCTGTGCCTGCTTCACGGTGCCCATCGTGATCACTGCGTCGAAGGTGCTGCCTCAGGTGGTGAAACGCGCATCGGGCACTTATAAGAGCGAGATGTGCACCAATGCCCTCGAGCTCAAGAATCGCGTGTTCACCATCTATCACGACGGCACACAAAGCACCGACAGCATCGACTTGGCGAAACTCATCAACAGCGAGCAGACGGGAATCCTGCAACGGGTGATGGCTGCCGATGCTCAGGTGGGCGAGCTGGGTGAGGCGCTTGTCAACCAGTTGCGTGCCGGCACGGCAAGTGAGAGTGATGTGGCTTCGTTCTATAACTGGGTTGACGACTACTGGCGCGAGTTCTTCGCTAACGCGACATCGTCAATTAGCACTATCACCGTTGATGATGAAAACGACGACAGCAACTATTATTCCATAGGCGGCGTGTGCTACCCAGGAAAACCATCCTCGCCAGGGGTCTATATCAACAACCGCCGCAAGGTGCTGATAAAGTGAGATAGTGACTATTAACCGTAGCTTTCTGTGGCGTGAATTTATAACCGAAAGGGTATAAAAGTTGGTGGTTTTAGTGTTTTTATATCAGATAGGGTATAGTTTTAGGCTCGCATGATGGGTGATGTTGACCCTCTTCGAGGCTCAGAGTAAGGAGGTGGACTCGCAATACCTCACGCCACGCACCCCTTCGGGGTACGCGCCGTGAGGTTGCATCATTTCGCCCCCTTCGGGGACGCTGTGGCCTACGGCCACTTTCCGCTTCTTTGAAGCCCGTATCAGTCCTAACGGACTTTTATCGCGGCACTAATATTTTTTATGTGTCTATCATTGTGGTAGAGCTGAAAAAAGCGCCCTCCTTGTTGCGAGGAGGACGCTTTTGTTATGGATGTTTATGCTTTTGGTGCCTTATTGAGGTGTTCCGCCCAGGAGGATGTTGTAGACAACTGTTACATCAACCGAGGTGATTTCGCCGTCACCGCTTTGGTCGCCGTTTACAATATCGCTCATGTCGTTGTTGAGCAGGAAGTTGTAGAGTGCTGTGATGTCGACTGAGGTCACTAGTCCGTCGCCGTTCACGTCGCCAGGAACTGTTGGGTTAACTGGGTCGTCATCATCGTTAAGATAAGCGGGCCATGGATAGAGAGAGAAGTCAATTCTGTTGGACCAGTCACTCTCCTGTCCGTCATAATATACCGCCTTCACATCATAAGACCAGTACTGATAGTCGTTATATTGTGGATTTCCGAAATAGAGTGAAATCTGGTCGGAAGCTTTGCCAAAGGTGAATGAAGTGTTTTGAATATAATCGACGAAAGTAGAGTCTTCACTCCACGCGGGAGTGGGATAGGGGTAGTACTTGGGATTGGGCTCACTCTGAGGCTCGCTGTAATCGCCATGATAAACCTTGAAATCGCTAATGATCACGCGATGGTCTTCTTCTTCCTCGTCACCATAAGGGTTGTAGTAATAAGTGTTCTTGAAAGTGTAGAATACATTATTTACGCTCCAGTAGTCGGGATATGGCCTTTCAATAACATAGGTGTAGTACTTCTCGGGACCCGAAATTGTGAAGGTCTTAGTATTGCCACCCATAGAAACCAGCAACTCGCCGCTCTCAACACCGTCGGCAGGTCTTGCTTTGAACTTGAGGGTATAGAACCTTTGGTGTCCAGGAATTCTAACGCCCGACATTGGAGAGCTGAGGTAACCATTGTTCTCAATTACTACTCCGGCGTCGGCTCCACTCAGGCCGTAGCCTTGCCACTCGGGATTGTCGGTATAGTTATCCAGTGAGCTCCAGTCTTCAATGACTTGCCCTTGGGTGAAGTTAGAGAATTTCTCGCGAAAAAGCAGGCCCCTCAAGGGAGCAGGATAAACGCGCACTGAGTAATACTTGCAACCAGGGCTTGCGCTCCATGACATAGTAACTGTTTCTACTGCCATGTTGGTAACATCGTTGGCAACAGGAGGAGTGATCTCGCCGTCAAAGATGCCGGGGGTCTTGAAGGCTATCTCATAGAAGTAGCCGTAGGCATTAGAAATCTCTACCTTGTAGATCTTCTCGGGGTCGAGGGCGCTTGAGGTGAACACCTCGGTGCCTATAGCAGTGTTTTGATAGGACTCGATGGGAGTGGTGGCAGGGGTTATTGTGCCATCGGCATTCTCTGTGCACTCATAGATGTTCATCTTGTCAAGATAGTAAGATGAGTTGCTGCGGTGGTAGGCAAAAAGCTTAACCTGGGTGCAGAAGGTAACATAGAAGCACTGGGTCTTGGCGGGTGCCTTGTATTTTGCCGAGTAGGCAGTGTTGCTGCCAAAGTAGGCCTCTGGTCCTTGGAAGACGTCGGTGGCTGTCCATAGTCCAGTGTACTCGCTGGAGTTGTCGGAGTCGACTATCTCGTTGGTGAACCAGTTCTGAGTGGCGTCGGTCTTCATCACGCCATAGCACGAAAGAGTGAGCCAGTAATTGCCGCTGGCGTCGGTACCGTACTTGTAGATTGTCTCCATGCCATCGACTGTGGCTCCAGCCTCGTCGATTGAGGCATACTTAGTAATGTTGAGATAGGGGTCACTGGCGCTGCCAGCTGCCATCAACTGGATTGCCACAAATAAGGCAAAAGTTAATGTAAAGATTTTTCTCATTTTCTTAAAGTTTAATGTTATTGTTTTATAAAAATTATGTGCATTATTTATAAAAAGCCACCAAAATTACAAATAAATGTTGGAATATGCAAGAAAAGTGCTTTTAAATGCACGCGATGGCTGCGAGGGAGGCGATAATAAGGTATATTAAGGGTCATTGATGTCCGATAAAAGTCCGTTAGGACTTTTATCGGACACTAATAATTAGGGGTGTATAATGGCAAGAGGCGCTCGGGGGTGAGCGCCTCTTGTGGAAGAAAATGACTTGCGGTGGGGAGAAGGGCTTACTCTCCCAGCAAGATGTTGTAGATTACTGTGATGTCGACACTGGTGACCTGGCCGTCGCCGTTCACGTCGCTGGTGGCGAGATAGGTGGTGTCGCCATTGAGCAGATAGTTGTAGAGGGCGGTGATGTCGACCGATGTTACCTGGCCGTCGCAGTTCACATCGCCCACGATGCTTGGAAGCGTTGCGAGCGGAGTCTTGAAGCCTATCTCATAGAGTTTGGAGAAATCGTTGAAGATTACCACCTTATAGATGAGGCTTGGGTCAAGTTCGTCGGATGCGAGCACCTCTTCGGTGTTGGTAGTGGTGTTCTGCTTGGTCTGTACTGCAGTTTCGCTTGGAGTGACGGTGCCATCGTCGTTGAGGGTGCACTCATAGATGTACATCTTCAATGGAAAGGTCGAGTTGCTGCGATTCACTGCCAGTTGCTTAACCTGTGAGCAGTTGGTCACGAAGAACGTCTGGCAATCCTCGCTCCAGTCGGCAAATTGTCCATCACCGGCAAAGTAGCTTGCGCTGCCAGGGAACACGTCGATGGCAGTCCATGTCGCGGAGCCAGTTCTCACGGTGCCCGAGTTGGTGAACCAGTTCTGTGTGTCATCGGCCTTTATCACGCCATAGTTGGAAACGGTGAGCCAAGCGCACTGTTGAGCCTCCTTGACTGTATATTTATACAGATTGCGGATGTCGCTAGTGTTCCATCCTGCCTCATCGATTGTCTCATACTTGCTGATGTCGAGATAGGGGTCGCTTGCGGTGTTTCCCTCGTTGGCTTTTCCTGAGAGTTCTACCGTAACACTCTGTGCACCTGTGCTTGATAATACCAGCGAGCCCGAGAATCGTCCCTCGACCGTGGGGTTGAATGTTACCGACACTTCAACTGGAGCGGCGTCAACACCAGTCTGGCTTTGAGGAATTGAGGTTTGCGAAACTATGAATACGCCGTTGTTGTCGTTGAGCGTCAATGTGATGTCGCTAGTGAGGAAGACAGCCTTAAGGCTTATGGTCTTAGTGAGCGGTCGCGATAGCGAGGTGATGAAGTCGAGCGATGTGGGCTCGGCGATGATAGTGGGAACGCGTGGTTTTGCCTCTCCTGTGATGGGCACTGTGACGTCGGCAACATTGTCGTCGGCACACGAGAGGGTTAGAGTAGCGCTGGTCTCGCCACCCTGTGTGGGAGCGTAGGTGACAACGAGGTCGACCCCTCCAGCAGCCTCCTCGGGAGTGAGTGTTGTGTGGCTCACGGTGTAGGCATTATCGCCGTTGATGGCGATGTTGACGTTGTTCTCGATGTTGAAGGCCTTAACACGCACTACTTGTGTGTAGGTCTCGCCGGCGAAGCCTTGGAAGTTGATAGTGGAAGGTGTAGCCCTTATCATGCCTTCGCCAGGCTGAACGCCGAGTATCATTATTTGATTGATGTTGAAGTTGGCGCCGGTGTCATCGATGAAGGCATTAAGTGCGCACCAGGCGTTGCCCTCACCGCTCCATCCAAAGTTGATGTGATACTTGTTGTAGCTGGAGTCGTAACCGTCGACGTTGAAGGCATGTCCACCAGCGGAGCTGGCAGTGCCCAGATATACCACTGGACGTCCGTCAATCATCTCCTCCTGAAGCAGTTGTGCCCATTGTGCGTCGGTGTAGTTTGTTTTTTGAATCATGCGTGTAGTTGCCTCGTCATATCCAAAGTCAATGAACATGTCGGCTATAATCTGAGCATTGGCAGTGAGGATGCCACTACCTCCAGCTTGAGGGGTGCCATAATTCATGTGCTCGGCCTGGCCCACATAGCGCATGAGGGTGGCAACGGCGTTGGCTTGAGCGGCGGTGTAGCCAGTTGCGTTAGAACTGGTGTAATCGTCAATCATGTTGTCCCAGTCGAAGGTAACAGCGGGCAGCTCAGGAAATGTGTAGCTCACGCTGCTCCATTGTCCAATCTCAAGGGTGCCTTGATAGGCAGGAACGGGACCGACTGGCGTGGTGGGATATTTCCAGTAGTAGAGCACCATTGAAGCCGAGGTTGCGGGACAGCCGGTGTAGCACATATAGTTGGTGCCATTGTAGTAGAACTTGCACTGGTTCCAGTAAGGTGCCTCTTGGTCCCAAAGGGCAGTCAGTAGTGGACCGTAGGTCGTTGTCTCGAGTTTTGGCGACTTGAAGGTAGTGGGTTTGTCAACCTTGGCGTCGGGGTGGTTGATCAGCCAGTCGAGTTGCTGCTTGTAATTGTCGAGCCACGACTGCATGTTCACGGGCATGCGGTCAACGTTAAGAGGCTTGTCTCCCACAGCGAGGATATCCTCGGCGCGGTCGTCGCCCGAGACTATCACAAACGAGGTGGCAGTGTTGAAAATGTAGTACACTGGGGTCTGGGTATTCTCACCCATCTCAGTCTTGATGAGAGTGGCGGTGGTTGCTCCAGGAACCATAATCTTGCCGGCATAGAATTTCGAGGCAAGAAACTGTTGCGCCTTAGCCCTGGCAGTGGTGGCGTCGACAGGCGCCGCCATAGCCGCCGCGCAAGCCAGCGCCACGGCAAGGGTCAAAGTGAGTAGTCTTTTCATCGATTGAGGTGTATTTATTGATGATAAACGTTTATTTTATTTAAGTTTCTATTGTAACGATTAGAATAGTTAAACAGCTGTGTGTCAATTCCCCCTCTATCTTAGAGGGGGAGCCCATCGCCTGATATTGAGAGTTTTTTATGTACATGATTATTTTAGAAACTTGAGTACTTTATTCTAAATCGGTCACCAGGTCTGTGGAAGCAGTTGTTCCGTCGTCCTGATGACCGATTAGTGTTGTCACCACAATCAGTTGTGGTGAGTTAGGGTTTATTTATTGCTCAGCAAGATGTTGTAGACTGCTGTAACATCAACGCTGGTAACTTGGCCGTCGCCGTTAACATCGCTAGTGGCGATATAGGTCTCATCGCCATTGAGCAGATAGTTGTAAAGGCAGGTAATGTCGACCGATGTTACCTGGCCGTCGCAGTTCACGTCGCCCACGATTCCCGAGCCACTCAGGGTGGTTACCACGATAGCGTTAGACCATCCACTCTGCTTAGCGCCATAAACGGCTTTCACGTCGTAGATATAGGTGGTAGCAGGATCGAGGCTGGTAACCTTGTAGCTGTTGGTGGTGATGCCAGTGAATGTCACGCCGTCGAGGTCGATAGACTTGGCAGCGCCAGGACGGTTGCCATCGATAATGTGGATGCTGGTGATGATCGCACGCTTAGCGTTGGCAGTAGTCTCAAACTTGATGCTCTGACCAGTTTCTCCAGCGTTGCAGTCGAGCACAACGGTGTAGGTGTCCTCGGTGTTGCTTGGCAGGACAACTGTCTCGCTAGAGTTGCCGCAAGAAATCTTGAAGTTGCAGTTGGTGTCGTTGTTGTAGGCCTTGGCCTTGAAGGTAACGGTCACCTTGTCCTCGGTGAGAGTGAGAGCAGGCGAAGTGAGCGAGCCAGTAGCCGAGCCAGTGCCCAGGCGTGCTCCACCCACTGCTTGATAAACCTTAGTGCCAGTCCAGCCTGGGTTGTCCATGTAGTTGTCGAGGCTGCTGCCTAAGTCTTGAGCACCGGTCTGAGTGAACTTCGAGAATCCCTCGGTGAGGATGTCGTAGTTCTTGGGCACAACGCGCAGGATGTAGCTGTCGGCACCGGTGCAGGCGTTCCAGTTGGCAGTGAAGTAGTTGGGGCCAATGAGAGTTGCCTCGGTAGCCACAGGAACCTCATAGGTGCTCAGCGGAGCCTGGAAACCAACCTCCAGGAGGTCGGGATAAGAACCGCCACCAGTGAGTTTAACCATGTAGATGTTGTTGGCATCAAGAGTTGCCGAGGTCATAGTCTCAACGCTGCTTGAGCTGCTTTGCTTGGTGTCGAAGGCAGTGTTGCTGGCAACGGGGTTGCCATTGGCATCGACGGTGCACTCATAGATTGCCAGAGTAGCCGAAGAGCTGCTGTAGCCGCCACCCTTAACGAGGGCCTTAACCTGAGTACAGCCAGTTACATAGAATGTCTGGTTGCCACTTCCATAGATTGAGTAGGAATTGTTGTTTCCAAAGTAGGCTGCGTCGCCTGGGAAGATGTCGGTGGCAGTCCAGTCGTTGGTGTATTGTGAGAGCGATGTGGTGCTGTACCAGTTTTGAGTGTCATCGGCTTTCATTGCACCATAGCAAGAGAGAGTGAGCCATGCGCAATCGCTTGCCTCATACTCGGTGTACTGGTAAATCGAGCTCATGCCGCTCACTGTAGCGCCAGCCTCGTCGATAGTCTCATACTTGGCGAGGTCGAGATATGGGTCGCTTGCCATACCCTTGTCGCTAGCCTTGGCGCTGAGAGAAACAGTCTTGCTCTGTGCACCATTGCTGGAGAGGGTGATTGAACCGGTGAACTCGCCTTCCACAGCCGAATTGAAGGTTACGTTAACCTCAACAGGAGTGTCGATGCCAGTGCTATTCTTGGGAATAGTGGTTGGCGCAACGGAGAACACGCCCTTAGTGTCGGTGAGGGTAACGGTGATGTCGTTGGTAAGGAAGAGGCCATTAACCTTCACTGTTCTTGTCATTGGAGTCGACAGCTTAGCGTTGTAGGTGAGGGTCTCGGCATCGGTAAGGATGGTTGGAACTCTGGGCTGAGCCACACCAGTGAGAGTCACAGTAACAGGATCGGCGTCGGCATTGGTGAGGGTGAGAGTTGCCTGGCTCTCGCCAGCAGCGGTGGGAGCATAGGTAACAGTCACGTTAACACCGTTGTAGGCGTCCTCGGCACTGATGGTGGTGGGAGTAACGCTATAGGCAGCATTGCCGCTCTTGGTAATGGTGATGGGGCTGGTGAGGTTATAGCCCTTAACCAGGATAGTCTGTGTATAGGTCTCGCCCTGATATCCCTCAAAGTTGAGCTCGCTGGGTTTAGCCACGATGGTGGGACCCTGGTTCTGGAGGATGTACTCGATACCTGCCAGAGCGTTGATGATACCATGACCACGCGACAAAACTGGGCTGGTAGAGCTCGAAGGATAGGCAGTAGCAGTCTCGGCGATAATGTCCTTCACGCGGTCAACGTCGAGTGTTGGGTCGGCCTGCAGATACAGAGCCACAACACCTGCTGCGCAAGGAGTAGCCATTGAGGTACCACTCATCTGGCCCCACTTGTAGGTTTGGCCATTGTAGGTGGTTTGCCATGTAGAAGACTGATAAGAGTCATATCCGTTGATAGAAGAGATTACATAGTGACCAGGAGCGGTGATGAATGGCTGGTTCACACCGTTGCAGTCAACACCGTAGCTCGAGAAGTAGGCAACATCGCCCTAACGTTAATGGTGTTGCCTGCCTGGCCCTTGATAACATAAGTTGCGCTAGATTCAGAGCTCTCAATGTAAAGCTGATAACGATTGTTATAGGCATCTACAGCGCCTTCAACGGTAACACCGCTATAGGTGCCGCTGGTCATCCAGTCGCTCTGCGAACCGTTAACAATCACTTTCACCTGAAGCTGGTCGCTGGTGCTGTTCCAGATGTCGCAAGAACCAGTGGCAGAGCCCCACCAGCTGCCAGAAACATTGTTGGTGACAGCAATGTAATCGTCGCTGCTTGAGAGTGTCTTGTGAGCATGACCAAGGATGTCGGCCTCGTTACCTGCAGCAAGCAGAATCACTGCGCCATAGGTGTTGGCAACCTCGGTATAGGCACGGCTGATAAGGCTCATACCATCGTGAGGACCAATGTCGCTACCCAAACTGATGCTTATTACACATGGCTTGCCCAGTTGCTGAGCATACCATCCAATATACTTTGCCGAACTCATGATGGCATTGTCGGTGAGCGAAGCGCCGCAACCTGCAAGAATCAGGTCGGCCTCGGGTGCCATACCGGAATAGTTGCCTACATGCGAACCAGCAGCGATACCCGAGGTGTGAGTACCATGGCTCTCGCTATTGTCGTCGCAGGTGAGGTTGGCAATTTGACTTGGAGTGGTGTACTGGTAACCCATGAGCTGCACGCCGTCGATTGTTGCTTTAGTACCGCCGTTGGCACTGGAGGCATTAGGCATATAAACCGCTTTCACGCGTGTGTTGCCGTTGTCGTCGAGGAATGCACGGTGGTTGAACTGGATACCGTCGTCGATAAGACCAACAACTACACCTTGTCCAGTGTAGCCCTGAGGAAGGCCATAGTTGGTGCCGTCCCATGCCTTGTCGGCTTTTACAATTCCTTTAGCCACATCAGTTAGCAATCTAACGTTACGTGAGATGCCCACTTGCTTAACGCACTGCAGGCGCGCAACGCTTTCAATTTTGTTGACAGGAATACTGGCAATAACGAAGTCGCTGAACTTACCAGTTACCTTCACTCCGTTAGCCTCTAGTTCGGCTATCGAAGGAGAATTAAGGGAAATGAAGCATTCAACATACTCCACTCCATTCACTTTTTTAGGAGAGGCAAGAATTGACTTGCCTTCAGGAGTTGCCTGAGCAGTCACGTTGGTGCGTTGCTGCAGGAACACCTTCATTGGTGCGCTTAGCTTGTCGCCCGCCATCATGGCTAAAGACACGCTAACCGCCATTAAGATTAGAAAGAATCTTCTCATGTGAATAATATTAAAAATTAAAACTAAAAAATAAGGTCTATAAAAAAACTCCCAAAGATACTGAAAAAAATGGAAAACACATCACATTGTTACTAAAAGGACAATATAAAAGATTAAAAATACAAAAAAACACCCCCGCGGGGGTGTTTTTTCAGTATGTTTAGTGCAATAAAATGCAACTTATGATTTGTAAGCACTCAATGCTAATCGTCGCATTGACGATATTAATAAAGCAGCACACTATAGACTGTTGTCACGTCGCCCGATGTGATTACACCGTCGCCGTCCTGGTCACCATTGACCAGGCTGCTGGTGTCGCCAGTGAGCAAGTAACTGTAAAGGGCTGTGATGTCGGCACTGGTCACCTCACCGTCGCCGTTCACGTCGCCAGCAATGGGTGCGCCACCATCGTGGGTGATTACCTCAATGAGATTAGACCAACTGCTTGGCTCGGTGCCGTAGAATGCCATGACGTCGTAGATGTAGGTAGTCTCGGGAGTCAATCCGCTCACCTTGTAATGTGTGGCAGTGATGCCCTCAAAGAGCATTGGTTCGCCAGCAGTGCTCTCGTCGGTGATGTCGCCGGCATAGATTTCCACGCCAGTGATCACCACGCGCTTCTTCTTGATGGTGGTGGCAAACCTAATCTTCTGCCCATCGGCTTCGGGACAGTCGAGGACAACGATGTAGGTGCCCTCGTCGCTTGTGGGAATCTCAATTGACTCGGCGTTGTCGCCGCAGCTCACGGTGAGCGGGCAATCGGTGTCGGTGTCATAGGCACTAGCCGTGAACTTCACGCTCACCTTGCCACCGCTTGTCGAGAAGTCGATAGCCGGAGTCATCAGCACGCCATTGTTGCTGGTGGCACCCAGCCTTATTCCTCCCACAGCTTGATAGACATAGGCGCCAGCCCATCCCGTGTTGTCGGTGTAGTTGTTGAGGGAGTTGGCAATGTTAGTGGAGCTCTCCTTGGTGCACTTGGCAAATGTCTCGGTGAAGAATCTGTCGGTTACTGCCATGGGCTTGACACGCAGGGTGTAGCTTGAGGCAAACGGGCACGCCTCCCAGTTGGCGACAAACGAATTGCCTGTCACCTGTGTGGCATCGGTAGCGTGAGGCGCTACGAAGTTGATTGTTGCTGTGCCGGTGACTGGCAGTGCTACGTCTTGAGCGCCAGTGCTGCTAATGGTGAGTGTCGCATTGTGAGAACCGGCGCTGGTGGGCGAGTAGGTCACTGTCACGACAGCATAGCTGCTGTTCTCATATTCGCTTGCCGCGATGGTGCTTGGACTCACGGTGAACAACTCGTTGTCGCTGGCGATGTTCACATCGTCGCCAATGAACGTTCCGTAGACGCGGAAAGTCTTGGTTGCCTGGCCTCCGGCAAAGGCGGTGAAGCTGAGTGTGGTGGGGCTCACTGTCAAGGTGGGCGTCTTTTCCTGTGCCACACCGTTGACGTTGAGGGTTACTTGCTCGGCGCCAGCGCTGTTGAGGTTGATGGCAGCGGTGGTGGTGCCGGCAGCGGTGGGAGTGTACTTGATGGTGATGGTGGCGCCAGCCATAATCTCGTCGTTGGTGAGGCTGGCGGGTTCTACTGTGTAGTCCTCGGGACCATCAACGGTTATCGAGAGTCCCTGGGTGAGGTTGCGGCCCTGAACATCTACCGTGGTGGTGATGGTGTCGCCCACATAGCCAGTGAGGTTGAAGCTGGTCTTGCTGGCAAGAATCCTGGGGGTGATGCTCTGCTGCAGCACGTAGGAGATGCCGTCGAGGGCATTGATGATGCCGTGACCACGCTGCTTGGGAGGACTGGAGGGATTGACATAGGCCGTGGCGCTACTGGCAATGGCTTCTCTCATCTCATCGAGGTTGATCTCGGGATAGGCCTGCAGCAAGAGGGCTACCACGCCGGCAGCCACAGGAGTTGCCATGGAGGTGCCGCTCATCTCGCCCCAGTAGTGGTAGCGTCCGTTGTAGAGAATCCTGTAGGAATATCCGTAGGTGCTGGCGCTGTCATAGCCGTTGAGCGAGGAGATCACATAGTGGCCTGGTGCGGTGATAAATGGGTGGTTCACACCGTTGCAGTCGGTGCCATAGCTGGAGAAATAGGCGACATCGTTGATGCTGTAAGGGTAGTTGGACGAAGAGCGCGACGCCATAGCGCCCACGCTGATTGT
Source organism: uncultured Prevotellaceae bacterium (assembly GCA_900318065.1). Taxonomy (GTDB): domain Bacteria; phylum Bacteroidota; class Bacteroidia; order Bacteroidales; family Muribaculaceae; genus Sodaliphilus. Next base: position 39,579 of record ONIY01000012.1, on the reverse strand, counting down.
CTTGCTGCCGGTGATGTCGTCGCACATAGTGCCGTCGGCTTGTCCCTTGGTGAGGGTATAACCGTTGATTTTGCCGCTGGAGGCGATTTTCGACGAGTATCCGCCGTCGGTCCAAGCATAGATTGTGTTGCCTGCGGTGCTGGTCACTATGTAGGTGAGACGGTAGTTAGGGTTCTTGGCACCCTTCACGTTGGGCTGGATATAGATGTTTTTCCTGTTGTTGGCGCTGCTGAAGTAGATGCTCACGCTGGCGGTGCTGAAGTAGGTGCCCAGCTCGGCAGTGGTGAGCGTGGTGCCGCTGGTGATGTCGTCGCTGGTGTAGGCGATAGCACCGGTGTTCTTGTTGGTCACAAGCACTTTGAGAGTGAGGGGCTCGTTGTTCTTGCCCCAGATGTCCATGACAGGAGTGCCATAGGACGATGGTGCCACGTTGGCTCCACCGCTGCTGGTCTCGTGCATGATGACAAATGGGTCGCTGTCGCTTGTGAGAGTCTTGGAGGCGAAGCCGGTGGCGTCGGCCTCGTTGCCTGCGGCAAGCAGGATGATGGCACCATACTGGTTGGCAACCTGGTCATAGGCGCGACAAATGCTGCTCGAGCCATCGTGAGGACCGGTGTTGTTTCCCAAGCTGATGCTGATGACACAGGGCTTGCCCTGCGACTTGGCATAGTTGGCAATATATTTGGCGCTATTGGCAATCGACGTTTGGCTCATGCTCGACCCCAGTCCGCACAGCACCAGGTCGCACTCGGGAGCCATGCCGGCATATCCGTTGACGAGCGAGCCTCCGGCGCAGCCACTAGTGTGCGTGCCGTGACTCTCGCCATTGTAGTCGGTGGTGAGGCTTGCAATCTGCTCGGGGGTGGTGTAGTGGTAGCCACTCAGCGTGGTGGAGCCCACGGTGGGGTGGGTGCCGCCGTTGGCGTTGGTGGCGTTGGGCAGATAGGCAGCCTTGATGCGTGTGTTGCCGTTACTGTCAAGAAATGCGCGATGGTTGAAGTCGATACCGCTGTCAATCACTCCCACCACAACGCCGTTGCCCTTGTAGTCCTGAGGCAAGCCGTTGCTCGTGCCGTTCCATGCCTGGAGAGCTTTGGTCACGTTCTTGGCCTGGTCGGTCATGTGGCGTGCTTGTTGAGAGATGGCAAGGCTCTCAACGGTGGTCAGACCTGCCACCTTCTCTATCTTGTCGATGGGCACCTGGGCGGTTACCAGGTCATCAAATCGTCCTGTGATGGTCACTCCCAGAGCCTCGATTTGTGCTGTGGAGGTGCCGTTGAGGGTTATGAAGCAGTCGATTGCCTCGGTGCCGTTCACTTTGTTGACCTTGGCAAAGAGGCTCTTGCCGTCGTGCTGCAAAGTCCCTGTGGAATAGTCGTGCAGGAACATCTGAGTGGGTGCGCTAAGCTTGTCGTTGGCAACCATTGTGAGCGACAACAGGAGCGCAATCAATAGAAATAATCTTCTCATAAAATGTCTTATATAAATGTGTTAATGATTAAGCTGTGAGAAAAATCTTTCAAAGATAGTCAAAAAAACGCACATTCACCCCTAAAACCCTTACTAAAACACAAAAACATATTGTAAAACATAAAAAACGCACTGCACCAGTGAGGCTTGAGGGCGCGGCGGGAGGAATGCAACAATCCCGTCGCCAGCAGGGTGGAGGCAACGGGATTGTTGAGAGGTTGAGTGGGCTGTGCTAGCAGCGTTGTGCTAGAACAGCTGGGTGAGGCGTGGGTTGATGCACAAGCCCAGGATGCGCTCGTCGTTGTTGTTGAAGTTATACACCTTCTTGTCGTTGGGGTTGAAGTACATCAAGCCAGTGGTGTAGGTGTTCTCGGTGCTGGCGGCGCGGAAGCCAAAGTAGACGAAGTGGGTGACTGCGTCGACGGCAAACTGGGTGGTGTAGACGCCCTCGTCGGCAGTGGTGTTCTCAGGGTCGGCCTCCATATTGATGAAGGTGGTGTACTGGTCATAGTCCAGACCCTGCGTAGCGCCAGGAATGGGGTAGCAGGTGAACCCGGGGCCAGGAGTGCCGCCCTTGCACATCCACACGTAGAGGTTGCCCAGGTCCTCGTCGAGGACGAAGGCTCGTGGCTGAGTTGCCGACAGCACGATGGGATAGGGGATGGGTCCCGGCTTGGTCGACGATGCCTCGCCAATGTCGGCCACGGTGAAGCGGTAGATGCCGTTGCCCGAGTAGTTCTTGCCCCACCAGAACACGCCGTTGCGGTCTTGCAACAGGCCTGTGTGGATGGCACCGTAGGCAATGCCGTTGCCGTAGTAGTTGAGCATGTTGTTCACGCAGAAGTAGCCAGCGGTGCTCGAGTAGACGGTGTTCTCCACCTCGCCGCGAGCGGTGAGAGGCAGGCGGCGGATGCCGGTGTTGCGGTCGGTGTAATAGAGGTAGGTGCCGTCGCTGAAACCCTGGAACGGGTCGTTGAAGGCCTGCCTTCCCACGTTAGACACCATGGTGCTCACGTCGGTGCCGTCGGCAGTCATCACGCTAATCTTGCCGTCGCCCAGCACGCCATTCTCGTCGTTGACATAGTAGTACTGCTTGCCGCAGTCGAGGATGTAGACATAGTCCTTGTCTTCGACAGTGGCAAAGACCAGATTGGTGGGCATGCTGCCTGAGTTGACACCCATGTCGAAGGGCATGTTCTTGGTGCCCGATGGCAACTGGCTCATGTCCACAAGTTTATAGGCCTTGATGTTACCGCCCTTCACTGCATAGTAGAGAGTGGGGCATGGAATTGACGAGCCCACCTGCACGTTGACGTAGCTGTCCTCGAGGCGGCGGTTCTCGCCGTTGATGTCAAACCATGTCATCAGTTCAATCTTCTGCGAACCAATGTTCCTGAACTTGAGCTTGCCAGGGTTGTCGATGCTGCCGTCGCTGTGACTGAAGCCAGTGAACTCGGTGATGGGAGTGCCGTCTTCGAGCAACGTGCCCTCGGGGAACTTCCACACATACTTGCACTCCAGGTCCTCGGGGTTGGGAAGCTGGATGTTGAGCAGCACCGTCACGTCGTTGATGACAACGGGTGAAGAGCTTTGCTCGGCAACACTGAGCACGGGGGCAATGTCGTAGATGAGCAAGGGATAGGACTGCGTGCCCACTCCGTCGACCGTAAGGCTCACGTTGTAGATGCCAGCCTTGGCAAACTTGTGGGTGGGGTTCTGGTCGGTCGAGGTGGTTCCGTCACCAAAGTCCCAAGTCACATCGCCACTCATGGAACTGGTGTTGTTGAACTTGATAGTCGACACCACATAGAAATCGAGAGTGTATTCATCTCCATCGACATTATAAGTGAAGTCAACGTCCTTGCTGCCTGGGAAGTTGCCATAGACGGGCTCTTTCTCCACACAGGAGGCCATTGTTGTCACCATCAGTGCCAATAATGCTATTTTCTTTAGTGTTTTCATAACCTTGGTGATGTTTTAGTTGAGGTTGATAGCTTTGGTCTCGGTGTCCTTGCCCATCTTGCCTGTCTCGTCATAGACCTGGAAGACGGGATAGAGGATGTAGCTGCGAGTGAACACGATTGTGTACTTGTTGGTGCCTTGGTTGAAAATCCAGTCCTGGAAAGGAATCTGGCTGATGAGGTCTTTCCAGTAGGGCATGTACTCCTTGCGCACCGAGGTGATGCGGCCACCGGTGTCGTCGCTGTAGCGGCTGTAGACCCAGGCACACGACTGATACACGTCGTAGACGTTGACGCCGGCAGGCGCCTGGTCGGGCGTCGCAATCTCGTGCTCGGTCTTGACGCCGGCATCGTCGACGGTGATGTAGTAGTAATGGTCAACGACATCGGGGTTGACAAACCACAGGTCGCTCTTGTTGCCACTCTCGGTCTCGGTGGGAATCGAAACGCCATACTTGGCATTGAGCTGCTCAAACTGCTGGGCAGTGAAGTCGTAGTTGATGTAGATGTTGCGCAGGTCGTTGTAGTAGGTGCTGTCGCGGGTGAGGTAATTCACCACATGGTCGACAAACTCCTGCTTGAAAGTGGCGGGGTAGTACATGTCGAAGCGCTCCTCGTCAAATTCGTCGGGCTCCACCCAGTTGACCGGTGCCAGAGTTGCCGACACCGGGAAGGAGTCGACAAGGACATACTCATGTCCATCCCACTCGGCCTTGCTGTGAGGGTAGCTGGCATATTTCACATAGTTGCGAACGGTGTCGGTCGAGCTCACCGTCTTGGTGTAGGACAGCGAGGTGGTGAGGCGGCAGGTTGCCGATGCCTCGGTGGTGCGTGTTACCAGTCCCCACACCTCGCAATGGTCGATGGTGTGGTCGTCGCTGGTGTAGTACTTTGCCTTGAAATTGACATATCCGCCAGCCTTGGCAACATCGCTGAACTCCCATGAGACGGTGGGCACCACCTGGCCTATCTCCATGTTGTCGGCAAAGGGGTCGTGCACGGCACACGACGACATCACCGCTGCCGCCAGCGCCACACAACCTAATATATTAAGTATCTTCATAATTCTTATAAACTTTAAAAATAATATTATTCCTCGTTCATAATCACTCGCCCGTGAGAGAAGAGACCTCACCATAGGCGTGTGCCCATATCATGGGCTCTTGCAGCCACTTGTAGTTCTTGTAGGCTCCCAGTCGCTGCAACTCCGAGCGGTTGTATTTCTCCTCGGTCTCAGGGTCGTAGTTCAGGCGCTGAATCCATGTGTTCTCCTTCTGTGCCTCGGTCAAGCCGTCTACCCAGTAGGCAGCATAGAGGTTGTAAGGCCTGCGCAGGTTGGGATAGATGATCTCGTTGGCATCGCCTATTCCGTAGTTGTTGCGCTTGTTGCTGTAATGGTAGCGTCGCATGTCGGTCCACATCTCGGGTTGATAAACCATGGCGACATACTTCTGTATCATGAGGTCGCTCAGGGTGTACTCCGATGGGTTGAAGAACCAGTGCTTGTTGCCTCGGTCGGTGGCCTTGGGCACGCGCAGGGTGGGCTTGCCCGAAGAACTGTAGGTGAAGTAGTCCTCGTTGTTGAGGAAGGAGTTCATCTGTCCTTCCCAGTACTGAGCCTGTGTGTAGCCTGGAGTGCCGCTCACGGTAGCCTGTCCAGGATACTTGTTGTCGGTGTTCTCGTTGTAGTTGGGGTTGGGGTACTTCTGGAGGAAGAAGTCGAGGTGTCGCTGGATGTTGTGCTCGGTGGCTTCCTTGGCAAGTGCGCACGCCTCGGCTTTGTTGCCCAGCCAGTAGGTTGCTTCGGCCTTGATGAAGTATAGCTCCTCCATGGTGAAGATGGGGTTATAGGCGGCACGGTCGCCACAGTAAGCACCCATGTAGAGGTTGGGGTAGTTGGCAATCTTGTAGCTTGTGCTCATGCCTATGTTGTTCTCGAGATAGCGCATCTTGATGACCTGAGCCGTGGTGTTGCTAAGCGACTGAGGCCCGGTGCGCGGAATCATGAGCAACACGCAGCGAGGGTCGTTGGCATAGCCCTGGAAACTCGAGGCGGTGCCTCCGTTGTAGGTGCCCGAGTAGCGGTCGTTGTCGGGGGCGCTGATGCCCAGCACGTCGACCATGAAATACTTGCTTGGGATGGCGTTGTCGAGCAGGTTGGAGCGCGACTCCCAGCTGTTGATCACTGGCTTGGAGAGGCTCCACACGCAGTTCTCGGTGCCGGTGCCCTCCTGGAAGTTGTAGCGCGGCTCGTTGCCAAACCAGCTGCCGTAGAGCAGGTCGCCCTTGCGCCACTGGTTGATGGCGGCGTCGGCAGCGGCGATAATCTTCTGGCACATTGCCGGGCTGCGGTCCACATTGGGGATGTTGCGCAGCAGCAGTCGAGCCTTGATGGCATAGACGAGTCCTTTCCACTTCTCGAGGTCGCCGGCATAGACGCGGTCCTGAGCCTTGTCGATAACGAGGTTGTGCTCATTTTGAGCATACTCTGGGTTCTCATAGAGACCAATGAGCTCGTCGGCCTCCTCAAACATCCACTTGTAGATGCTCTCCTGGGTGTCGTAGGTGGGCGCGTTGCTCAGGTAGGCCTGCGAGCGCGGCATGTCGCCAAAGGCGTCGGTGGTCAACTGTGTTGACATGAGCCTGATGGTGCGTGCAATGAGCTCATAGTTGGGCGAGCCTATGTCTTGAGAATACTGAATCAGGTTCTTGGCATTGACGCCAATGTCGTAGAAGTGTCGTCGCCACTGTGGGTGACGGTTCATGGTGAGCATCTCCCACTCGCACTTGTAGGAGTAGGCGCCCACCGAGCTCTTGCCGCCGGTGGTGAGGAACTGCGAGAAGTAGTTGTAATACTCGGCATGGTCATAGTTGATTTGCTGTGCATAGAAAACCACCACTGGCAGTGCTACCTGAACATTTATCGAGTGAGCCTTGTCGGGGTTCACATTGTCGTCAAGAATATCTTCGCAACTCACACCCATAAAGCATGTGAGCAGCATCAGGGCATATATCTTTACTTTGTTCATAATATCCATGTTTTACGAGTGTGATTAGAATGATGCCTTCAAAGTGAAGTTGAAACTGCGGGTGGCAGGCACGTTGTAGTTGTCGATGCCCATGCCACCGGTGCCACCACTCACGGCAGCCAGGATTGCCGGGTCGTTGCCTGTGTACTTGGTGAGCAGGAACAGGTTGCGACCGGTGCAGGTGAGGCTCAGGTGCTTGATGGGACATCCACGCTTGAGCAGGCTGGTGAAGTCGTAGGCCAGGGTCACATAGCTCAAGCGGATGTAGGAACCGTCTTCAATGAAATTAGACGACACGGTGCTGAAATAGGTGTTGATAAAATTAGAGTCGAGAATGACTGGAGTGCGGTTGGGCGAGTAGGTTCCATCGCCATTGTCAACCACTCCGTTGAATATTATCTCACGGTTGCGATACTTGTCATAGAGGTGGTTCATGCCATTGGTGATAAGGCTGCGGCCTGTTACGTTGGCAACATCACCACCCTTGCGGCAGTCGAAGAGGAACGATGCCGAGAGGTTCTTCCAGCGGAAGTTGGACCCAATGCCGAGCAGGAAGTCGGGCTCGCGGTTGCCAATGTAGACACCCTTCTGCGGGTCAATGAGTGGATATCCGTCGGCATTGCAAATCACGTTGCCGTCGGGGTCACGCATGTAGTCCTTTCCCGAGATACCCGTCGACGAACCGTTAAGTCGTGCCACGGGGAAGATGTCGCCATACTGCGTGCCCTGAATCTCAACCACATCCTCGGGCAGTTTGGTCACCTTGCCGCGGTTGAACGAGTAGTTGAGGGTTGCAGTCCAGTCAAAGTCGTGGCTGCGGATGATGTCTTGCGCCAGGGTCAACTCAAGACCTCGGTTCTGAACCGAACCCTCGTTGCGGGTCTGCAAGATGGTACCCGACGATGGCGACACGCGCACACTCACAATCTGGTTGTCGACAGTGGTAGAGTAGTAGGCAATGTCGAGGCGGGTGCGGCTGTTGAAGAATCGCAGGTCGGCACCTATCTCCCACGAACTCGTCATCTCGGGCTCGAGCGCGATGGCGCGAGAGGTAGTGGGGTCGATGCCATAGCCAGGGTCGGGGAATGTGGTCCACGGCTTGAACGTGTCGGTGAAGGCATAGGCAGGACAATCCTTGCCCACTTTAGCCCAGTTGCCACGCAGCTTGCCGTAGCTGAACCAGTTGCTGTTGATGTGGAACAGCTCGCTGAAGATTACACCGGCGGTCACCGAGGGGTAGAAGTAGCTGGTCTTGTAGTTCTGCTTGAAGCGCGACGAGCCGTCGTGACGCCAGGTGCCTGAAATCTGGGCAATGCCCTTATAGTCAAATCTCACCTCTCCAAAGTAGCCATACTTGTTCCACGAGGTGTGATAAAGAGTAATGCCATGAGTGCGGTAGGTCTCATCGTTGAGGTTCTGCCAGCTGTAGAAGCCGTCGCCATGCGAGTCCTGGAGTTTGAACTCATAGCCTCCCATGCTTGCATCAACACTGGTGTTCTTGCGGTATTCCATGCCGTAGAAGATGTTGAAGTTGTAGTCCTCGGCAAAGGTGTGGGTGTAGTTGGCAAAGAACTGCGCCGAGAGTTGCTCGCCGCGGGATGGCTGGAACGAATAAGCGCCCAGGCGGTCCTTGTTCTCGTTCATGCGGTCTTGAACCTCCTGATTGGAGTAGTCGACGAAGTCGCTCTCGTAGAGGCGAGGCACCGTGTAGGAGTCATACATCGAGTAGCCCTTGTCGTAGCCCACCTTGCCGGTGAACACGAGGCCCTTGATGGGCTCGTAGGCAATCTGGCCGTTGAGCATGAAGCGGTTGCTCTCGGTCTCGCTCTTGTCGAGATAGCGCCCATAGTAGGGCGATACTGTGGCGCCTATGCGCTGTGTGTCGAGCAGCAGTTCCCAGTGGTCGTATCGGCTCGCCCAGTTCACTGTTCCCTCGGGGGTGATATAGTCGGCCATGTTGAAGTTGCGTCCCCAGTTGTAGATGGTCGACATCGAGTTGCCAAAGCCTCTCGCCTTGGTGTTGACGAAGTTCAACGACATCTGGATGGTGACTTGCTCCGAGGGCTTGTACTGGCCCTTCAAGAAGGCAGTGATCTGGTTCTTGTAGTCCTTGGGAACGACACCGTCGTTGAGCATGTAGGCCACCGAGGCATAGGAGTTGAACTTCTCGGTTCCGCCCGATGCCGACACGCTGTACTTCTGCAGCAGTCCAGTGCCCAGGAACTCGCCCAGGTTGTCGTATATGGTCTGGCCCGGCTGGATGTAGGGTCCCCAGCCGCCACCGCCACTGTTCTCCACGTAGAAGCCTTTAGAGCCAGGAGCAAACTTGCTCTGCAGCTTGGGCACTCGCGTGCAGTTGCTAATCTCGACCGTGGCGCTGGCGTCAACCTTGATAGAGCCATCGCGGCTGCCGCTCTTGGTGGTGATAAGGATCACGCCGTTGGCACCTTCCTGGCCATAGAGCGCGCTTGCTGCGGCACCCTTGAGCACTGTCATGGTCTCAATGTCGTCGGGGTTGATGTCGGCGAGGGTCGACCCTCTACCTCGAATTGCCACACCGTCGACAACCATCAGTGGCTCGTTGTTCTGCCCATTGTGAATGGAACTGATGGCGCGAATGATGACCTGGGTTGACGAGTTGGGCGAGCCACCGCCAGTTGCCACCTGCAAGCCGGCAACCTTTCCCTGAAGGGAGTTGGCGAAGTTGGCCGAGCCACCAGCAGTAACCTGGTCGCTACTCAATGACTGGACGGCGAAGTTCAGTTTTTTCTTCTCCTGAGTTTGGCCATAGGCAGTCACCACAACTTCTTGAAGCACTTGGGCGTTGTCCTCGAGCTCAATGTTTATCACGCTTTGTCCGCGCGCAACCTTGACGCTCACTGGATTCATGCCCACATAAGAGACCACGAGGACTTCACCGTCGTTGACCTCAATAGTGTATTTTCCGTCAATGTCGGTGGCTGTTCCGCGAGTTGTTCCCTGCACTTGCACCGAGGCGCCAATGATGGTCTCCCCGTCGCTCTTCTGGGTGACAACTCCCGTTACAATGCGGGCATATCCCGTCATGGCAATGACCGAAAATAACAGTAGTAGTAGCTGTTTTCTCATAATAAATCTATGTTTGTGTGTTTTATTGTGTTGTTTTTGTGGCACTGTTTAAGATGCTGTTTAATGGTGATTGAAGTGGCAAAATGACGCAAATAATGCCATTTTAATTTCAATTTACAAACATAGTCAATAATTTTGAAAACACATTAATAAAATATAAAGAAAAATTGCATTTTTTTGATTTTTTAGCATCAACCACTATTTTTCCCCATCACTAACACCGCCTGTTGACGCCTTTTTCCTCATGATATCCTCAAAAACGGAAAAAGGGGTCGGTTCCTTTTTTCCGTTTTCGGAAAAAGGGGTCGGTTCCTTTTTTCCGATTTTTTTATTTTTGTCCATTTTCAATGGTCTTCGCAGCGCAAAAATTATATTAGAATGACGGGATTAGGGAAGGTTTAATGTTAAGGAAAGTTAAAGTGGGATTTTTAATTAAACCGATTGCATAAAATGGAGTCAAAGAAGCAAACAATAAATAAAGCTTCAAACGTTTTTAGTTTGGTAATTAACTTTTTCGTAATAAAACAATATAGTTCAGATGCAGTGAATGCACCCCAGAACGATAAATAAAATCTCCGATGCGGTAGACACCATATCGGAGATTTTTTTCGTTTACTGAGTCCACTTGAAAAAGTCGTATTATTGTGCCGACTCAAGTTGTCAAACGATTAAGTACGATTAAAAACTATTGAAAATCAATAAAATATAATTGACGAAAAATGTTGAAAATTAGTGGCTTATACTTTTTCAGGTGGACTCAGTTCGTTTATTCCAGCAGGCTCAGGGCCTGTGGTTCTTCTCAGCCCTTGGGCATATAGTCGCTGTAGCGGTCGTCTTCGGTTGCCTGCTTGGGCATGAAGCGTGTGTCGTCCTCGGGGTCGACAGCAGGCTGTGGCTGCTCGGGTTGCTCGGGCTGTTGCTGAACCTCGGGCTTGTTTTGTGCCATCTTGTCGCTGCGGTTGTGCTTGCCACCTATCTTGTTCCACTCGTCGTGGATCTCGTGACCCACCTTGTGGCCCACCTTGCTGATGTGTCGCTTGCTCTCGACAAATCGCTTGTCGAGGCTCTCCTCGAGCCGCTTGTTGAACTTGAACGGCATCAACGAGACGAGCGCCGAGAGCAGTGCCAGCACCGTGAGCACCAGGCTAACGTAGAATCCCGAGCCCAGTCCTGCCACTGGCATTCCCTCGGCCATCTCCACGTCGGCCGAGGTCACCGATGGGTCGTCGCTCAAGGAGAATCCCTGGAACATCGACGCAACATTGGCAAAGAAATAAAGGGTGACAAAGATGAGCAACGCCACCACAATGCCCCAGTAGCGGTTCTTGAGGCTGTTGAAGCCTATGGCAAGGAAGATGGTGATGAAAGGAATAAGCACAAAAGCTGTGTACTGCGCCCCTTGCTGCGCCGATATCATGCTGGCAGTAAACTGCAGGCCTGTGATGTTTCCCACCAGTGAGATCTCAAACAATGGCAGGAACACATAGCACGCCAGCGCTACAAGTAGCAAAAGGTTAGTTATTGGTTTCATGTGTATTTACTCTGTTTTTATTCATTAGGACTCCCCCGAGCCCCGCATGGTTTAACCCCCTAAGCAACAAAATGGGGTTTGGTTTATTTGCAATATTGATTGCGAAATTACAAAAAATCGCCCAAAGCGCACAAATATATTTAGAAAATTAATGTTAATCGAGTTGATGGTTTATCTCATCTTCTTCATGAGTTTCACGTCGCCCACTGCCCACAGCACGTCGCCAGGCTGGAAGACGATGTCGGGCGTTGGGGTGAGGAAGTTGTCCTGACCACGCTCTATGGCAACAATCATCGACTTGTAGTCCTCGCGCAGGCTGGTGTCGCCAAGTCTCACGCCCAGCAGTGGCGAGGTGTCGCTCAACGGGAAGTGGGTGAACTTCACCTCGATGTTGTCCTGAGGCTGAGTGGCGGCAGTGGCCTCGAGCAGTGGCAGTAGCGCCTGGATTTGCTCGTCGGTGCCAATCACGCCAATGATGTCGCCCGGGAAGATCCTCATGTCGCCCGTGGGGATGGGGTATCGCACCGAGTTGCGCTGGATGGCGACGACGTTGACGCCGTGCTTGCGCCTGAGGTCGGCATTCTTGAGCCTCTCACCCACAAATGGGCAGTCATATCCCACCGTCATGTAGGCGAGGTGCATATCGCTCACGAGGTTGTTCTCCTTGCCAGTGCGCCGGTTCTCGCGCTCGTTGACGTTGCTCATGAACCTTGACTCCAGGTTCTCGAGCTGCTTGCGCGCCATGGGAGCCAGCAGCAGTATGAGTGCGACGAGGTAGATGATAGCCACCACCACCGAGGCGACGCTGGAGTAGAACCCCACCAGCAGCGACGTGATGAACGCCATGGTGAGCATTCCTCCCACCACCACCATCACCACACGCGGCATGACTACGAGCCCGTTAACGTTGGACTGCACAAGCGTCTTGCGCTCCTTGCGGTTGAGTTTGGGGGTAATGATGGCATAGAAGAAGGGTGATAGTGCTACCAGCGCAGCTGTCACGCTCAAGAGCGTGGCAAGGCTTGGGCTCATCACCTTCTCGAGCATTGTCACTGCCATGGGGATGAGATATTTCCTTAACACGAAGATGGCGGCAATGATCACTGCCGAGTAGAGCACCAGTCGCGTGATGTGGCGCTTGACGATGCTCACCCACATGTTGCGCTGCGAGGGCTTGACGTCGCTGGCGGCAGTCTTGGTGTAGCCCTCGAGTAAGACGCTCAGTCGCTTGGGCAGTCGTTTCTCCACAAAGTTGTAGCAAGGGATGGCGCTCTTGATGAAGAACGGCGTGGTGAATGTGGTGATTACCGACACCGTGACGATGATGGGGTAGATGCTCGCGTCGAGCACGCCCAGCGTGGTGCCCAGCGTGGCGATGATGAACGAGAACTCGCCTATCTGGGTGAGGCTGAAACCGCTTGCCATGGCAATCTTGAGCGATTGTCCTGTGGCTAGCATGCCCGTGGTGCCAAACACTATCATTCCCACAATCACTACCACCGAGAGCAGCGTGATCACACCAGCGTGCTCAACGATGATGGCGGGGTCGACCATCATTCCCACCGAGATGAAGAACACGGCGCCAAAGAGGTCTTTCACGGGGTTGATGATGCGCTCAATGCGCTCGGCCTCGCTTGTGCCGGCAAGGATGGAGCCCATGACAAAGGCACCCAGCGCCATCGAGAAACCGCATTCCACCGAGAAAATTGCCATGAAGAAGCACAGTCCCATGGCAATGATGAGCATCATCTCGTCGCTTATCACGCGGCGGAACTTCTTGAAGATGGTGGGGATGAGGAACACACCCACCACAAACCAGATGATGAGGAAGAACGACAGTTGCAGGATGCTCCTGAGCATCTCGCCGCCCTCGACGGTGTTGTTGATGGCGATAGACGACAGTATCACCATCATCACCACGGCAAAGAGGTCCTCGACAATGAGCACGGCAAAGACTCCCGGCACAAACTTGCGGTGGCGCATGTTCAGGTCGGTGAGCGCCTTGAGGATGATGGTGGTCGACGACATCGAGAGCATCGCGCCCAGGAAGATGCTGTTGACACTGGAAAATCCCATGCTCTTGCCTATGACAAACCCTGTGCCCATCATGCCTATTACGATGATGAGCGCCGTGGCAATGGCACCGCCGCCGGCGTTGATGAGTTTCTTGAAGCTGAACTCCAGTCCCAGCGAGAAGAGCAGGACCACGATGCCTATCTGTGCCCAGAACTCGATGTTGGCCTCGTTGCCCACCGATGGCAGGAAGGCAAAGTGCGGGCTGGCAATGAATCCCGCCACAATGTAACCCAGCACCACGGGCTGCTTGAGGAGCTTGAAGATGATAGTGGCTGCAGCACCCAGGGTGAGGATAAGGGCGAGGTCGTAGATGAGCGATTGTATTTGGACTTCTTCCATATTTTTTTATTTAAGTTTCAATGGTGAGTTGAGAGAGTAGTAAAAGCAGGTTTTCTCGCGACTGAGAGAGGTGCGAAACTGTGAGGGGCGACCTCGAAGAGGTCAAATGCTTCGAAGAAGCTATTCATTATCAACACCATGCAAGAGGGTCGAAGACCCTCGCAGCTTGGTGATAAACAGCGATTTGGGAGTGTGCCTCGAAGAGGAACTTCTTCAACGACAATTGTATTGCTGTTTGTCATACTCCCCCCATCCCCCTCTATCTTAGAGGGGAAGTTAGTTACATAATATTTTGTGGTAAATAAGGTCATTGGTCTACTCTGTAAACAGAGTTGTTAGACGGTTGCTTTGTGCAAAAGTAGTGAAAAAAAAGTAAACTGCAAAATAAAAACAAGGCTCGCCGTTGCGACGAGCCTTGTTTACTATAATATAAGGAGTGTGATTACTCTGGCTTAGAGTGTGAGAAGTAGATACCGTTGTAAAGCTCAATCTTACCATTGAAGGTAGTCTTGTAACCTATAACTGTAAGTTGGTCTTCAACCTCAATGCCAGCAGTAGTGAGCCAGTTCTTACGGTTGTCGCCAGTAGCGCCCCAGCCTGGGTAGCAGCCATATACATATACGTCAGCATCGTCGTCGCTCAAAGTAAGGTTGCCATAGGTTGGGTTGTCGATATTAGTAATCTGGCCGGTAAGGCGATAGTATACATTAGGATCATCGGGTTTAGTGAGGAACTCAGAAATGCTGATGTCGGTAACGGGGATGTGAGACTCATACTGAGCACCCTTCATTTGTGGGTTGCCGTTGTGTGAGCTGCGCTTGCCAACCAGTGTCACGATATCGCCTTCCTTAAGACCCAGAGCCTCAAATTCACCCTTAGCACCAATGCCATAGACATAAACCTGCTCGTCGGTCCAGTCACGCAGATAAACGTTACCATACTGGGTGTTAGCCACCTTCTGGATTACAGCTGTTATGCGGTACTGGGTGTCGTCCTCGTCTGCCTCAAGGAACTCGGTGCAGTTAACGTCGACGATAGAACCAGTTTGCTTGATGGTGGCAGTAACTGCACTCTCCTGCGAGCCATTGCTGGTCTTGAATGTAACCTCAGCACTGCGATCGCCACCGGCGTTGGCATTGGCATGGAAGGTAACAACTGGGTTGCTACCGCCAGTGATGTTGCTGATAGCGAGCCAGCTCTTGGCAGCCTCGGGAATCTCAACGCTCACGCCATTGCCCTTGCTTGTGAGGTTGACGGTAACATCGCCACCCTCGAGAGGAATAGTTGCGTCCTCAGGATCGATGCTCTCAACCTTGAGCAGCGACTTGACGAGCTTAACAACAGTGACATCACACAGCTCGGCGGCGCCGTTGTAGAACTTCAATGGACCTTCAACGGTGATGATGTCGCCCTCCTCGATACCCCAGTCGGCAATAGGGAAGCCCTTGGTCTTGCCACTCTTGTTGAGAGTGCCATAAATCTGAAGGTTGCCAGTGCCATCGTTGATGTAGAAGTTGCCGTACTCCAAGTTGTAGATGTTGTTAACGGCACCTGTCACGCGGTAGGTCATGCCCTCGTTGCCAGCGGCAACCTCGGCACAGGTGGCAGTCTTGGTTTCAGAGAGTCCCTGAAGCACCTTGATGTTCTGCTTGCGTCCAGCGCATGCGATGTTAAGGTCGGCGTTGCGGCCGTTGATAGTAGACTCGGCACTAAATTTCACCTCAGTCTCGCCAGCACCACCATTCATGGGGCTAATAGTAAGCCAGCTTGGGATTTGGGTCTCGTCAAAGCTCCACGAGTCCTTGGCAGTGACAATAATCGATGTTGAGCCACCTTCCTTGTCGATGGCTACATAGGAACGCGAAACCTGAATCTCGTCGAGCAAGGTGATCTTGTCGTCGTCGGAGCAACTAACCAGCATTGCACCAAGCAGTGCAATAAATGCGGGAATAAAATATCTTAGTTTCATAGTTAGGATATTGCTTTAATTAATTAGTTGAAAATATACTTAACACCAATTGCTACGCTCCAGCACTGACCAATTGCATGGTTAGGAGCCCAAGTCTTAGTGTCGCCACTGATAGCAGCAGGAGTAGAGAACAGAGGATAGCCCTGAGCGTCAACGCCCTCATACTTGAGGATGCGAGCCTCGCTACCAATCTCAGGATTCAAATACTTGCTCACGCCCCAGCTCGAGTTGAAGAAGTTGAGCACGTTCTTCATGTCGAAGCTCAGCTGGATAGTGTGCTTGGTGTTGCCAGCACGGAAGTTGAAGTCGTGCTTGTAGCCAAGGTCGATGCGGTGTACCCATGGGCTGTAAACGCTGTAGGCCTCGGCATACTTGCCCTGGTGGTTCTTCAGGTAGCCGTCGTTGTGAACGAAGCCCATGAAGCGGTCGCGGTCGTCGGTGCTCTTGAAGCGGAAGTCGCCAGCCTCAACCTCTGCATCGGTTGGGATGTAGATGGCATCGTAGGCATAACCGTCGCCGTTCATGTCGTTGGTGGTCATGTAAGAGTAGTTGTAGCCGCCACGCCAGGTCTCATAGATGAGGCTGTAGTGGTTGCCGCTGCGGTCGTGCAGTGTAGCGCTTGCGATGAAGCGGTCGGGAGTAACGTACTGCGAGTTGTGCAGCTTAATGTTGTTAGGACCATCGGTGGTGGGAACATAGGTGAAGGCACTCTCGGCAGCCGAACCTGGCATACCAGTGATTTCCTTCGAAACGGTGTGGGTGTAAGAAGCCATGAGGCTTACCCAGTCGGCAGGCTTAGCAGTTGCCATCAGGTTGGCGCTCCAGCCATAACCCTTGCTTGTGTTCTCGAGAACGAAGGCCTTAGTGTTAGTGCGGAATCCAGCAGGATAGATAGGACGGTTGTCAACGCCGTTGAAGCGGGCAAAGCCACCCACGCTAGGAATCGACCAGTCGCTAATCGAAACGCCATTAACAGTCTTGTTGAAGATTGCCTCGGCAGTTACAGTGAATGGGAACGAAACGGGAATTGCATAGTCGATAGCAAGTGAAGATTTCCACACCTGTGGCATCTTGAACTTAGGATCTACACCATTAACAGCCGATGGAACTGTGCCATCCTCGGGCTTAACAGTCTGTGGATAACCCATACCAAAGAGCTTTTGCTGGAGAGCATCGATAGTGGCCTTTCCGTTAGCGTCGGTAACAAGACCGCCCTCAAAGAGGCTCATATCGGTGTTCTTAGAGTTAAGTTGTGCTTGGTATTGAACCATACCACCATTGGTTGGCATGTTGGTGAAGAATACCAATGGCAGACGTCCCGAGAAGAGGCCTGTTCCACCACGAACCTTGAGGCTCTTGTCGCCAATCACGTCCCAAACGAAACCTACGCGAGGCGAGAAGGTCACGCTGCTCTTAGGCCACTTGCCAGTGTCGATGTTGCGCACCTTGCCGTCCTCGTCGTAGTAGTCGAGGGCAAGAATCTTGTTGTTGGTCATGAGGTCCTTATTGTTGAAGAAGAGACCATCGATGCGCAAGCCGTAAGTGAGCTTAAACTTATCGCTAATATTCCACTCGTCCTGGCCATAGATACCAGCCTTGTTGAACTGAACGCGTGCGGCAGGATGAGTCTCACCGTCGTAACCGTAGGTCAAGCACACTACCTCGGGGGCAGCGCCGTTGATGAAGTCGTCGACGCTTGCATAGCGGTAGTAGCCAGTACCGTTGCGCATGTACTGGTTGTCGGCCATCTGATGCTCAAAGCTGATGCCAGCAGTGATCTTGTGGTTGCCAGCATAGTAGGTAATGTCGTCCTTAATGTTCCAAATGGTGTTGTGAACGGCGTTATTCCAAGTAAAGAGCTCATAACCGAGAGCCATGTAGTTGCCGTTGGTACCAGTGCCATCCTGGATGTCGATGAATGGGAACTCACTTGAGTTGCTGCCACGCACGTCGTCGAGCTTAGACCAAGTGGCGAGGAACTGGTTCGACAGGTTGTCGCTCAGGCGGCTGTTGAGGTCGAATGAGAGCGAGTGAACCAGGTTCTTCATCGAGTACATCGAGTTGGCAAATATCATTGAGTATTGCGAAGCACGACCAAAGCTCGAGCGAGTGCCACCGTCCATCGATGTGGCGTTGGCAGCGTTCCACACATTATTCTTAGTGTAGTTATAGCGCAGTGCCAAGTGGTGATCGTTGGTGATGTTCCAGTCGATGCGGGCAAGCAGCTTGTAGTTGCTCTCGTCGGCAGGGAAGTCGGTGTAAGAGCCAGTGTCGTAACCGTATTTGTCCATCACGTGCTTTTGAACTCTTGCCATGTCGGCGATTGTGGTGCGCGAGAGGTAGTTGTCGGGGTCGGCAATTCCGTTCTCCGAGGCACGCCAGCGATTGGCAACGGTAGGAATCTTCGACATCTCACCATTAACGAAGAAGAACAACTTGTTCTTAATGATTGGGCCACCCAAGGTGAAGCCGTAGGTAGTGACGCGGTCCTTGGCGCGTGCGCCAGCGATTTGCTCGCCATCCACAGCGTCGCCACGCATGTTCTCGTTGCGGTGATAGATGTAGGCGCTGCCCTTGAAGGTGTTGTTACCACTCTTAGTGATGGCGTTAACACCACCGCCAATGAAGTTGGTTTGACGCACATCGTAGGGCGAGATTACCACCTGCATCTCCTCGATAGCGTCGAGTGAGATTGGGTTACCACCACCAGGAAGTTTGTCGCTCAAACCGAAGTTGTTGTTGAAGTTGGCACCATCAACAGTGAAGTTGGCGGTACGACCATCAGCACCGGCAAAAGCCATTCCGTTACCTCCATAAGGCGAGAGGCGGGTCACGTCGGTGATGCTGCGGGTAACGGTGGGAAGGTTGGTGATCTGGACGTTGGAGATGTTGGTGGTAGCTCCAGTCTTCTCACCCGAGAACTTCGAACCCGACCCTACGACAACAACCTCTTCGAGTTGGTTGGCGTCGGTACTCATGGTCACTGGCAGGTTGTAGGTCTCACCCAGCGACAGGGTAATCTCGGTCAAAGTCTTGGTCTTGTAACCAATGTAAGACACTGTAGTGGTATAAGGACCACCGGTACGCATACCTTGGATGTTGAAACGGCCATCAAGGTTGGTCACGGCGTTGTACTCGGTTCCCGAGGGAACGTGTACTGCTTTTACCACAGCACCAATGAGGGGCTCATTGGCGTCGTCGGTGATTACACCTGTCATCGACGAGGTAGTAATCTGCGCATTCAATGACATTGCTGCTGCGAGCAACATCATGAGCGTCGAGAAGTAAAATCTTTTAAGCATAGATTAGAATTAAAAAAAAACAATAAATTAATGAATTTTTTTTCTTTAAGAGTTTGTGTGTATGCTAAAAAAAGCGCACACACCGTTATTAGGCAGTTATACTAATAGCGGTGTGTGTACAGTAAGTGTCTTTGCAATGTGAGCATGCGATATCAAGTCTCCGGCAGTATAGTACTGACTGCCAGGAGTGTAGCCTTCAAATATCAAATAATGAAATAATGCCATTGCTTGATGGTGCTCTGTAATTTTGGTGCAAAGGTATTGATTTTTTAGGGAATAAGGGCACTATTTTTGAATAAATTTTCGACATTAACGATTTTAACAAAAATCCTGAATGGATGAGGTGGAGCGATTGCGTGGCATTTGATTGATAATCACCGCAATGTGCATGGAAGCATGTTAAAAGGGCTGGAAATATGACCTCTTTTGCTGGTGGCTTGGATGAACAGGAAATCCTGGACTCACACGACTCCCTGAAAAATGGCAATGGTAATAAAAAAATTATGCAAATGTTTCTCAACATCTGCATAAAGTAAACCTTAAAAATCTAATCCTATGAAAAAACTTGTTGCAAATATATTGCTTAGATTTTTACTGTGCAAGAGTGTGGAGTGGAAAAATGTGTTTTTTTAACATTTTTTTTGTAGCAATGTACAAATTTGTCGCAAAATAGGGAGAAACGTGGCTCATAATCATTGATGAAAGAAGAAAAATTACTACCTTCGTGGCACAATTACTCTTGAGGACAAAAACAGGCAGTAAACAATGGCAGAATTTGAACTAAACATACTGGGCTGCGGCTCGGCAAAGGCAACGCTACAGCACTTGCCTTCGTGCCAGGTGCTGAACGTGCGTGGCAGGCTCATGATGATTGACTGTGGCGAGGGCGCGCAGCTGGAGATGCGGCGCATGCGGCTCAAGTGCTCGCGCCTGAACAACATCTTCATCAGTCACTTGCATGGCGACCACTGCTTTGGGCTGCTGGGACTGCTCTCGACGATGGCGCTCAACGGCAAGGGCGGCACGGTCACTATCCACATCTTCAAGGGAGGTGCCGAGCTCTTTGGTAAGATGCTCGACTTCTTCTGCCGCGAGCGACCCTATGAGTTGAAATTCAATATTATAGATACCCGCAAAGCGGTGATCTATGAGGACAATGCCATCACAGTGTCGACGTTTCCCGTTACTCATCGCGTGCCATGTGTGGGATTCCTGTTCAAGGAAAAGCCCAAGCAGCGACACATCAATCCCGAGGCATGCCGCCGCTACGACGTGCCCATCCACGCCATGAACAGCCTGCGGCAGGGTTGTGACTATGTGACACCAGGCGGAATTGTTGTCCCTAACAGCGAGCTCACCCTCGACGCCGAGCCCTCGATAAGCTATGCCTACTGTGCCGACACCAAGTACTCCACCCGCGTGATAAAAGCGGTGGAGGGGGTCGACTGGCTTTATCACGAGGCGACCTACGGCGACGAGAAAGAGAAAATCGCCATCCAGCGGCGGCACAGCACGGCGCGACAGGCGGCAATGGTGGCTCGCGAGGCAGGGGTGAAAAGGCTGCTGCTGGGGCACTTCAGCAGCCGTTACGACGGCTCGCAGCTACTCGAGCAGCAGGCCCAGGAGGTGTTCCCTAATGCCATCGCAGTAAAAGAGGGCATGACCTTCGACCTCAACAAGCTATAGTTTAGTGTCATTGAGTCCACTTGAATAGGTCGTTTTTTGTGCCTACTCAAGCTGTCAAACGATTAAGTGCGATTAAAAGCCGCTGAATATCAACAAGATGCCTTCTGGGCGTGAGCATTTTATCTAAATATCAGGCGATAAACTCCCCCTCTATCTTAGAGGGGGAACAAACTTCTGTAACTTGAGTTGTGTCATTAAAGTGTCATTAAAGACGCAAAAAAAAGCAGTTTTTGCACTAATTTTCTGAAAAAATTTGCCAGTAACGAAAAAAGTAGTACCTTTGCAGCCGGGTAAGTCCTACACGGCCAGCTCCCTGCCAATCCCCCAGGTCTTGACCGAAGCAAGGGTAACAGGTTGTAGCGGCGCGATGTAGTCTTCTTACCCTTTTTTTGTGCCCAAAACAAAAAAGTGAACAAATGTAAAATTTTCGGACAAAAGGGACGGTTCTTTTTGTCCGATTTTAAAGATGTGTTAACGGTTGTGTTAACGATTGTGTTGATTTTTGGAGTTTTATTGAGGGATGAGGGTTATTTAGCGATGCGGTCGGGGTGTTTTTTTATGAAGTCTTTCCACGACTTGGTCCCGCCACTTGGAAATGGTTTCTTGCTTTCAAAATGGTGACACAGTGCAGCGGCGAGGGCGTCGGTGGCGTCGAGCAGTCGTGGCATGTCGGTTGGGTCGATGTTGAGTTGGCGCTGCAGCATCATCGCCACTTGCTCCTTGCTGGCGGCGCCGTTGCCGGTGATGGCCATCTTGATCTTGCGTGGCTCATACTCGGCAATGGGCACTTGCCTGCCCAGTGCTGCCGCCATCGCCACACCTTGCGCTCGCCCTAGCTTGAGCATCGACTGCACGTTCTTGCCAAAGAAAGGTGCCTCGATTGCCATCTCGTCGGGGAGGAACTCCTCAACGAGGCTGAGCACGCGGTCGTAGATGCGCCTGAGGCGCATGTAGTGGTCTTCGATTTTGTTCAGTTGCAGCACTCCCATGGCAATGAGCATGGGCTTGCCGCCCTTCACTCCCAGCAGTCCGTAACCCATGACATTGGTGCCTGGGTCGATACCTATTATTATTTTATCGAAGTCTTTGTTGTCCATGAGAGCTTTTTCAGTTATCAGTTTTCAGTAGTCAGTTTTCAGTAGTCAGTTTTCAGTAGTCAGTTATCAGTATTTTCACAAGGCGGTGCCTTGCGACCCGACCGACCGATTGTGAGATTACAGTGCCTCTGATCTCATCGCTGCCTTCCATAAACCATAAACTATAAACCATAAACCAGTGTGCTGCGTTTCGCTAAATCTCCATGCTTTCCATGAAGGTGGTGAATCCTGCCACTTTGTTGCCAAATTGCTTGGTGAGCTGCTCGTGAAGTTGCTTGCCGGTGGCCTTGTTCCACCGTTGCAGCACTGCCAGCGATGGTGCCTCGAACTGCAGAGCAAAGCATGCTCCGCCATCGTAGTGCCCCATCATGCGCAGCAGGCGTGGATTGGCGACCAGTCCACCCGCGAGCGCCTGTGGCACAAACTGCTCTCGCAGCCAGTCGAGGAACTCGCCGCTCACTGTGCAGTCGACATGATATGTGGTGTTATAGACTATCATCACCGCAAATTTACACAAAAAATAGCATCAACACGCATTTTTATAACCGAATTTTATTATTTTTGCAAGAAATTCAAGAAGCTATGAAAAGTAAGGTTTTATCTCTCATTACATTAATAATGTGCTCGCTGGCAGTGATGGCACAGGAGACAGTGCCACAGGTGAGCACCGGCAGGCTGGAGTTCTATCCAGAGTTTCAATCCAAGCACATAACACCGCGCAACGTCACGGTGTGGCTGCCCGAGGGCTACCAAGTGGGCGAGCCATGCGACGTGCTCTACATGCACGACGGGCAGATGCTCTTCGACGCCACCACCACCTGGAACCACCAGGAGTGGCAGGTCGACGAGGTGATGGGACGCCTCATTGCCGAGGGCAAGGTGAGGCGATGCATAGTGGTGGGCGTTGACAACACCCGTAACCGCCTCAACGACTACTTCCCATCTCGCTGCTATGAAAAGGTGCCCGAGGGTGAGCGCGAGGGCGTTGACGTGAGCCAGTACAAGGGCGACGAGTACCTGCGATTCCTCGTTGAGGAGGTGAAGCCCTTCATCGACAACCGCTACAAGCCCTTGACCACCCGTGAGCACACCTTTGTGATGGGTTCGAGCATGGGCGGCTTGATTTCGCTTTATGCGCTGTGCAACTATCCCGAGGTGTTTGGCGGCGCGGCATGCATGTCGACCCACCTGTCGATGAACTTCTTCGACCCTAAGTTCAAGAGCGAATTGTGGGCCGAAGGGCTTCGCGACTATGTGAAGGAGCATCTGCCAAGCGCCAACAGCGCGCTGCTTTACATGGACGGCGGCACTGTGGAGCTCGACGACACCTATCGTCCCTATCAAAACAAACTTAATGCAGTGATCAGCGGCCTGGGATGGGACAGTGCTCACTTTGTGTACTACCTCTTTGAGGGGCACAAACACATGGAGACCTACTGGGCCGAGCGCCTCGACCAGCCGTTCGTGTTCTTGCTGAAGAAGTAGTTATATGCGCTATTTCCTTAAATTGTCATTTCAGGGCGCTGCCTATCATGGCTGGCAGATACAGCCCAGCGACGTGAGCGTGCAGGAGACCATCGAGAAGGCGCTTGCAATGGTGCTGCGCCACGACACGCCCATCACTGGCGCGGGCCGCACCGACGCTGGTGTGAACGCCACCACGATGTATGCCCATTTCGATGCCGAGCATCCGGTTGCCAACCTGCCGTTGCTGGTGCGCAGCCTTAACGGCATCTTGCCGCAAGACATTGCCATACATGAGGTTATTTCAGTCGACCCTACAGCCCATGCCCGCTTCGACGCCACCAGCCGCACCTACCGCTACTTTGCCCACACCGGCAAGTCGCCACTGCTGCGGCAGTTGAGCTGGCAATGCAACCCACGGCTCGACTTTGACCTGATGAACGAGGCGGCGCGCCATCTGCTGGACTATGAGGACTTCACCTCGTTCAGCAAGCTGCACACCGACGTGAAGACCAACAACTGCCACATCACCCAGGCACACTGGCAGCGCTACAACGGCATCGACCGCAACGTGGAGCAGTGGGTGTTTACCATCACTGCCGACCGCTTCCTGCGCAACATGGTGCGCGCCATCGTGGGAACGCTCGTCGATGTGGGGATGCACAAAATCACGGTAGAGCAGTTCTGCCGCATTATCGAGAAAAAAGACCGCTGCGCTGCCGGCACCTCAATGCCCGCCCACGCATTGTATCTGTATAACGTTACTTATCCCTATATCTAGAGTTCGCTGGTGACTACTTCTACAATAGCCATTTCTTGATTAATTGGATGCGTTGCGCTAAAGGACCGGCGATGAGGTAAGCCAGTGGAACTGTAATTGACATTACGATGACATACTCCATGAAAGGTCCATAGTCAGCAAGTTTAATGCCAGTGAAATGCCTTAATATACGCTCGCCATAATCGATAACCACAAAATGGATGAAGAAAATGCATATGCTCATGTTGCGCAACATTATTGACCACGATGGTAACTGCTTCACTTGCAAGTTAAGCATGAAAGCGCACAGGAGAATAACGAAGCATGATGTCGATATATAGCTCACCAGGTCGCCAGGCACGGCACATATCGCCACAAACGCTGCAAGCGATATCCATAGTCCCCACTCGGCGTTGACTTTTTTCAGCTTGCCGGCAACCCATGGAATAAACCAAACGCACGCTTCCATGTAGAATAGGAATTTGAAGCACAAGTAGTTGGTGTCGAAAATTCCTATCTTGATGCAAGCGCCGAGATAATCATCAATAATACCTTCGGCAGCAAGGTTATAATAGGTTTGGACAATTAATGTGAGCAGGAAAGGAATCATCTTGCCTAAGTAGCGATGGAGTAGATAGATTATAGCGCTGCCATAAATGAGCGACATAATGAAAAATCCTCCACGACAACCACCATAGAGCATTAGTTTGGGTACAATATAAGTGAGCCACTTGTTGGGGTTTTGCTCAATGAACTGATGTAACCAAAACGGCAACAAGACTATTGACCATGCTATTATTAGCACCAATAGTCGTCCCATATAATGTCGTAGCTGCTGTTTTGATTTTTCCTTATCGTGCCATTGAAAACGACTCCAGAAGAGCAAGGACGAGATGGTGATAAACATAGGCAAAATCATTTCTCTTACATGTTCCAGCCAATCTCCGTATTTAACTGTATCGTTTACAAGCAGGTGGAAAATAGGAACTAACATGCAACAAATGAACTTGAATATGTCGAAATATTTATAATAGCGTTTCATTGAGTAGTTATTAATGCAACCATCGGTCGATTCAACAATGTGTTATAGCTTGGTGCGATGGAAACTTTTGTCATCGTCATTGGAGCGTTGATTTTATTACCGTGGTTAGTTGCGGCATGCAAAAGTAATGCTTTTTCTAGAAAAGTGCAATTGTTTGTTGAGAGAATGTTGTGAATGTTCTTTTTTGTTGACATTGAGTTGCTCGTGAGCCTCTTAATTATTATATTTATATACAATAAGGATGTGATACTAATAAAAACGATAAAAATTGGGGTTACATATAAATTGCAACCCCAATTGTTGATTCCTAAGCGCGGCGCTTAGCATTTAAAAAAACACTTACGAATTCAATCTTCCTTAATTTCCCAGCCGAGGGCCGATGCTCCAAGCACGGCGGCGTCGCTCTCCTTGAGTTCGCTGATGAGGATTTTCACCTTTCCCTTGAAGACCTTCATGATGTTCTTGTCAAATGCCTCACGAATGGGGTTCATAATGTAGTCGCCGCTCTTGGTCAAGCCGCCAAAGATTACAAACGCCTCGGGGCTGGAGAAGGTCACGAAGTCGGCAAGAGCCTCACCCAGGATGGTGCCGGTGTAGTTGAAGATGTCGATAGCGAGTTTGTCGCCCTTGACAGCGCAGTCATACACGTCCTTAGAGGTGATCGTCTCGATGTCGTAGTCCCTGAGCAGTGACTCTTCGTCGCGAATCTCGAGGAACTCTCGTGCTGTGCGTGCCACACCAGTAGCCGAGCAGTAGGCCTCGAGGCATCCAGCGCGTCCACAACCGCACATGCGTCCATTATTTCGCTTCATAATAACATGGCCAAGCTCACCAGCAGAGCCATCGTGGCCATATACCAACTGTCCGTTAACAACGATACCGCTACCAACGCCTGTTCCCAAGGTGATCATGATGAAATCCTTGAGTCCACGAGCAGCGCCATAGGTCATCTCGCCAATTGCAGCAGCGTTAGCGTCGTTTGTAATAAGGCAAGGAATGCCAAACTTGTCGGAGATGAGTTGTGCCAGAGGTATTGGAGTGGGCCACGGTAAGTTAATAACGTCTTCTATCATGCCAGTGAAGTAATTGCCGTTAGGAGCTCCAATGCCAATGCCATTGATTTTGCCTTCGGCATCATTAGCAACCATGATGCGGTGAATCTCAGTGTAGAGTTCATCGATGTAGTCCTCAATTTTAGAGTGCTTGCCAGTCTTGATAGAACTGCTGGCGATAACAGTGCCACGAGCATCAACAATGCCAAAAGCGGTGTTGGTGCCGCCCATGTCAATACCAATTACATAAGGTTTTGCCATAATGTTTATAGATTTAATGAGTTAAAGTATTATTTAAATTTTTGTGGGTAAGGAGGGTCTTGCGAAAATGAGTGTTCTCTGGAACTCCCCCTCTAAGATAGAGGGGGGTGGGGGGAGTATGACAAGCAGCAAAGCAAATGTCGATATAGAAGTTCCTCTTGCGAGGCACATCCATAAGTCTATGTA
This sequence comes from uncultured Prevotellaceae bacterium, assembly GCA_900318065.1. Taxonomy (GTDB): domain Bacteria; phylum Bacteroidota; class Bacteroidia; order Bacteroidales; family Muribaculaceae; genus Sodaliphilus. The sequence continues at coordinate 13,246 of ONIY01000012.1, read as the reverse complement.
TATCACCAAGCTGCGAGCCTCTTCGAGGTTCTTGCATGGTGTTACTAATGATTAGCTTCTTCGAAGCATTTGACCTCTTCGAGGTGCTCTCTCGGACTTTTGCAATACCATCGATTGGCCAAACAGTGACGATGCAACAAAGGGGTAAGTCCTGCCGGGAAATCATACTCCCCCCCGCCCCCTCTATCTTAGAGGGGGAGTTTGCTACGTTGTATCTTGATCTCTGTAAAGTCATTTTCGTATTTTGGAAAGCTGAGTTATTTTCTTGATGAGTCAACAAAGATAGTGATTTTTGCGTAAAAAACGTACAAAGAATGCACGTTTTTTTAGAAATTCACCGACAGTCGCACGTTGAACTGGCGGCGGGTGAGGTAGTTGGGGACGGCATACTGGATGCGGTTCACGTCGGTGACCCAGTAGTAGCTGCTCACGTTGCTGATGTCGAGCAGGTTGAACACGTCGAGTCCCAGCCATATGCTCTTGAAGTGGCTGAAGAAGCCGCTGCTTGGCTTGTGTCCCTCCCCCAGGAGCATGTAGGACAGCCCTATGTCGACACGCTTATAGGCAGGCTGGCGGAAGTAGCCCTGGTCGCGCGTCTTGAGTGGGGCAGTGGTGGGCAAGCCATCGCTGATGATGCCTCTGAGGCTGAACTTGATGCGTGGGAACTTGGGGAAATAGTCGGTGAAGAAAATTGCCACGCTATATCGCTGGTCGGTGGGCAGCGGCACTTTCACGCCGTTGAGCTCCTCTTGCGTCTTCATGAGCGAGAAGCTGATCCATGAGTCGGTTCCCTCAACAAACTGTCCAAAGATCTTGAAGTCGATACCAGCGATGTAGCCCTTCGACGAGTTCACGCCGCTGTAACTCATCTTGAGGTTCTCCACTTCATAGGGAATCATGTTGCTCAGGTTCTTGTAGTAGATCTCCGACGTGAGTTTGAATGGGCGGTTCAGGGCTCGGAACGAGTAGTCTCCACCCAGGATCACATGGATGCTTCGCTGCGACTTGATGTTGCGGTTAAGCTCGATGATGGAGTTGCCGTTCTCGTCGATTGACTGGACGCGGTATTCCTTGTAGAAAGGCGCCTGGTAGTAGAGACCTCCTGCCAGTCGCAGGGCGATGCGGTTGTTGCGCTCGGGCACATAGCCAATGCTCACCCTGGGCGAGATGAGCGACTCCTTGTTGAAGTCCCAGTAGCTGTAGCGCACGCCCACGTTGAAGGTGAACACGCCGGCGTCGGAGAAGTTGCGGTAGGTGTCCTGCACAAACGCCGAGATGCGGTTGGTGCTCAGGTCATTTTTAGAGCTCATGTTGTAGATCACGTTCACCTCGTCGGGGATGTGTGGCAGCGAGTAGCCCGCCGAGTCGCGCCACTGCCACTCGCGCGAGCGCTCGTAGAACACGTCGTGGCGCAGCTGCACGCCATAGCTGATGTTGTTCTTGTTGAGGCCTATGTTTCCCTTTATTGATGCGCTGTAAACGTTGATTTTCAATCTGTTGCGAGCGTGCTCGTGATATTTTCCCACGCCCAGCTCTCCGCCCACGCTCTCCTCGCCGCTGGTGCCCGCCTGGTCGAGCCAGTACTCGCCATGGATGTCGTAGCCCACGAGCTCGTCGGTGCGGTAGGCCGAGCCGGTGAGGGTGATGTCGGTGCCCTTGTCGTTGAACTTGTAGTTCATCTGCAGCGCGCCAAAGTAGGTGTGAAACTTGTCTTTCTCCTGACCGTCGAAATAGACGAGGAACGACTTGGCATTGGTCGATGTGCCAAAGCTCGTCTCGCGGTTGGCAGGAGTGAAGCGGTAGTCGTTGAGCGACACGTTGCCAAGCAGTGAGATCTTGAACTTCTTGCTGGGCTTGAAGGTGATGAAGGTTTGATAGTCAAAGAACTGAGGGTCGTACTCGCCTTTCGACTCCAGCGAACCGAGCATCGACGAGTTGCGCTTGTAGCGCACGCCATGCATCTGCGAGAACTTGTTGCTGCTGTGGCCCAGGGCCAGTGTGCCGCCTTGAAGGCTCGCGCTCAGGCTTCCCTCAAAGGCCTGTGGCTCCTTGTAGGTGATGTCGAGCACACTCGACATCTTGTCGCTGTACTCGGCGTTGAAGCCGCCGGTCGAGAAGTCCACCTTCTGCACCATGTCGCCGTTGATGATGCTCAGTCCCTCCTGCTGACCGTTGGTGACCAGCTGAGGGCGATACACCTCGATGCCGTTGATGTAGACGCTGTTCTCGTCGTAGGTGCCACCGCGCACCATGTACTGCGCGCTCATCTCGTTCTTGCTGCTCACACCCGCCTGGGTGGTGATGACGTTCTCCACGGTGTTGCCGCTTGCGCTTGGCGTCATCTTGGCAACCTCGATGTCGATGCTCTGCATGGTGTTGGTCTGCTTCTTGTACTCGGTGACCTGAACCTCTTGCAGCTCTATCGTCTTCTTATACAGCTTGGGGCTGATGTTGACGGGGCTCACCGGCTTGATGATGCGCCGCTTCACGTCGCTGTAGCCTATGCAGGAGAACACCACGTTGATGGTATCCTTCTCGGGTACTGTGATTTCGTAGCGCCCGTTGAGGTCGGTGTTCACGCCAAGCATCGTGCCCTCGATCCTCACCGCGGCAAACTCCACCGGCTTGTCGTCTTCATCGACAACCGTTCCAGTGATTTTTATCTGTCCGTTCATTGCCATCGTCGTGATGCCAAACAACACGAGCAAGGCTATCTTGATTGAATTTTTTCTCATTGTATATATAATAACGAGAAAAATTGTGGATTAGTATTTTTGACTATTCAATCTCATTAAAAAGCTCTAAAAAAAGTGGACCCTGCCAGGCAGAGTCCACTAGTGTGTGTTTTCGTGGAACTAAGAATTATCGGATGATAACTTTCTTGCCACCGTTGATGTAGATGCCAGGAACGCTTGGCATGCCGTTGAACTTCACGCCCTGGAGGTTGTACCAGGTGTTGTCCTGCTTGTCGGTAGCAACAGTCTCGATAGCCTCGGGCTGAGACTTAGTAACTCTCAAGGCATAAGAACTAGCCTTATCAAGTTGGTTCTCAAGGATCTCAAGGTTATAAGTGCCTCCCTCTTCCATGCGGAAGTTAGAGCCATCAACGAGGCTGAGGTCATCACCGTTGGTGGTCATCTCGCCAGTAACCAGGAAGAAGCCAGCTTGGTTCTCGTCAATACCACCAAGCCATGTCCAGTCGTCACCATTAGGAACGATAACCTTGAACTCTGCACCAGCTTCAAGTTCTACGTCACTTGCAGTGAGAACGCCGTCAACATCCTCAAATGCGATGCGTCCACCCTCTTCGGTCTGATTCCATCCGTTGAAAGTGCCCACGAGGTAAGCCTCGTTGATCACCAGTTCTTGCTCGGCTGCAACCACGAACTTGTAGGTCTTGAAGAAGTTGCCAGGGAAGTACTGATAGATGATGGCTGTGTTGTGGTTGAGAAGCTCGGCATTGAGCCAGTTGCTCTGGAATCCGTTGGTAACGAAACCAGGCTCCTCAGCAACAACTGCGATGGGCTCCTCGGCGTTCTTCTCGGCGATAGCCCAAGCGTTGCCATAGTTGGGCAGGGTGGTGTAGATAACCAGGTCTTTGCCACCGAAGGTCAGTGGGAAGCAGCCGTTGGTAGCGCCCTTGTTTGGCAGTGTGAAGGTGGTGCCAATGAAGCCGTCCTCAGTTTCGTTCATCACCAGGTCGACAGGCTGTGCGTTGCGTGTCCACAGCATGTAGTGCTTGGTGCCGTCGGCAGCAACGTAGGGGTTAACAACGGTAGAGCTGGTGGGAGACAGGGTAGCACCCTCGATGGGGAACAGAGCGATGTGGTCGTGGTCTACTTCGCCACCCAGGAATGGCACCTTGAGGATGCCGGTGGACTTGGCAGTGACAATCCACAGCACGCCGCCTTCTTCTTCATCCATCACGTTGCCTTCAACAAAGCTGAAGAAGTCGCAACGGCCATTCTCGGCCTCAAAGTCGGCAAAGATGTTGCATTCAACATCGATGGGGTTATCCAGTGCGCCGACGGGGAAAATCTTCATCACAACGGTGTCGGCCATGAAGTTGCCGGGCCAGCTGTTGTCGACGCGGGCAATGATGTTGCCCACATCGTCGATGGTAACTGCGGGCCAGCTGGCAGTGGCGCCAGTCTCACCCGTGGCTACCAGTGAGCCGTCCTCGGGATTGTAGAAGTTGAGCTGTCCAAGTACCTTGTCCAGAACGACGAAATTGCCATCATAACCGAAGCCCTGACGGTTGTTCGCGCGGTCGGTAGGCACGTTGGCAGTGCTTGTCATCTCAGTGAGTGTGAACTCCTGAGCGCTCATCGTGAAAGCAGCAAAGCATGCTGCAAGAAGTAGTAATTTCTTCATAATGTTGATAAATTTTGTTAGTAAAATAGTTTATTGTAAGCCTCAGAATAAAATTTCATGGTTAGAAACAAAGATTGTTTCAAATGGACTCACAAAAATACTTTTATTTTACGAATTGCCAAAATTTTTCATGAAAAAATTACAAAAAAACACGATAATAATCCTTTTGGGTAGTGTTTTGTAAGCAAAAGTGCTATTTCAAGAACAAATAGCTCGTCACGCTTTGCTTGCCCAGATAGAAGGCGCGGGCCTTGATGAGTTTGCAGCTTGCAGGCACTTTCACTGGACTGGTCCATAGTGGCGACTGGGTGGTGGGCTCGCTGCCGTCGAGGGTGTAACGCACCTGTGCCTGAGGGTATTGGGCATTGGCGAGGAGTTGGCCGCCCTTGACGATAATGCCTGGCTGTGGCACGCGATAGTTGTAGCCGTGCTTGTGAAGCCTGGGCAGTTCCCAAGTGGCGATGTCGAGGTTGTAGCGGGCGCGTGCCTCGCTGGTGGCGCTCTCATCGCCTGCCCAAGCTAGCGAGGCGTTCCAGCCTCTCTCGGCCACGCCCATGATTTTGGGCAGGATGAGGTATTGCACCTCGTCGAAGTTGCGCAGTGTCTCGCCCCAGAGCTGGGCTTGCACGCCAATGATGTTCTCGCGATTGTTGAGTGGTGTCTTGCCCTCGCCATTGTTGCCATAGAGGTTCCAGGGCTGGGCGCTCCAGGAGTCAAACTCGTTGACTTTCCCGCCCCAGTGCAGTCCTTGCTCATACTGGTGCCAGCTGTAGCCCATGTCCATGTAGAACTTGTCTACGTTGGAGAGAATGGTGGGGTAACCGGCGTTGGCAACCTTGTAGGGCACCTCGGCGCGACTGCCTATGGTGCTCCAGGCGTTCACTCCGGCAAAGCGTGGCGCCACGCGCTTGTTGAACTCGTCGCTGTGGTTCAATGCCACCTCTTGCCAGCCTTCTATCTTGATGCCTCGCTTGCTGAGCATCAGGGAGATGCGGTCGATGTAGTGCTCCATCATCTCGTGGGTGTTCTTCATTTTCATTTTTGCCATCAGCGCCTTTACTGCAGGGCTGTTGTCCCAGCATCCGCCAGCCACCTCGTCGCCTCCCAGGTGCACGATGTCGAGCCTGAGTCCTGCCGAGCGATACATCTTCTGCAGTTCGCTCACCACCTTGCCCAGGAAGTTGTAAGTGCCCTCGATGGCTGGGTTGAGCACGTTGTTGGCATAGGCCTGGATCGACTTGTAGTCTCCCTTGTCGTCGGGGTCCCACAGCATGTACTGCTGCGCTTTCTTGAGGTTGCTGTCTTTGAGCTTGTTGTAGCGGTATTTCATTGCCACAATGGCTGCGCGGGAGTGTCCTGGGGTGTCAATCTCGGGGATGATCTTGATGCCGCGTGAGTTGGCATAGCGCAGCAGTTCGACGAATTGCTCGCGGGTGAGGTGGCCGTTGGCGCTCTGGCTCAGGTCGTTGGGGTTGCCGTTGCCGTCAAAGATTTGCGCCAGGAATCCGTCTTCTATTTCGTTGAGGGTGCATCCACGGCGCGATGCCACCTGGGTGAGCTCGGGCAGTCCGGGAATGTCTATTCGCCAGGCTTCGTCGTCGGCAAAGTGGAACTGCAGGCGGTTGATTTTGTACTCTGCCAGGATGTCGATGAGGGTCTTGAGGTCGTCAATACTGTAGAAGTTGCGCGCGATGTCGGCCATGAAGCCGCGGTAGTTGAAGTCGGGCTCGTCGATGATTTTTCCCAGTGGCAGCGTGTTGCGCTTGGTGCGGTAGAGTGCCGAGTTGAGGGTCTTGGCGCCGTTGAGCACTGCAAGGTCGGTGGTGCCGGTGATGACGATGCACGAGTCGGTGATTTCCATCTCGTAATACTCGGGATTGGTGCTCAGTGTGTTGTCGAGGCGTGCCTCTATCACAAAGGGGCAATCGTCCATGATGTGGATGCTGTGATATTGCATGCTGCTGGTGAGGAAGTCTTTCACTCGCTTGAAGTCTTGCTTGCGGGCTTTGAGGAAGGGTGGCGCCTTGAACGTCATGAGGTTGGGCAAGCGCACGGTGCCTCCTTGCTCGTCAAGTATCACCTGCTTGGGCTGGGGCACGATGTCGTAGGGGCAAGTGCTTGCCACGCCCTTGTTGACCAGCTCGTTGAAGGCATACACGCTGGGGCCGTCGGGGTATTCGGTGGTGGCGCTCCACTGGCCAGGCTTCTTGAGCTCGCTGCGCTCAATCTTCACCTCCAGGGGGTGATGGGTGTCGCCGTTGAGCACCACATGGCCACCGGCTGGGGCATACCACAGGTTCACAAACTTGCCCTTCATCATCAAGTCTATCACCAGTGAGTCGCCAGCGGCGAGCGAGGTGTAGCGCTCGTTGGGCTTGACGCGGTAGTAGGTGGTCGACACTTCGTCGATGTCGACAGGGCAAGTGGGGGAGAGCTCGATTTGGCGCGAGAACTGGTTGAAGAAGAACATCCAGCTTGCGTCGAGCGTCGTGCTGCTCACGTTCTTGATGGTGAACTTCGAACTGTAGTAGCCAGGCTTGGCGTCGTTGGTGCCCATGTCCCAGCGCACGGCTATGGGACTTTGTGCTGCGACGCTAATTGCCGTTGCCAGCGATGCTGCTATGAGCACGGTGTTGAATATGAGTCGTTTCATTGTTGTGTTATTGTTTGTTTTGTAAGATTTCGTTTAATAGATTGCCGCAGGCGTCTTCAAGCAGGTCGAGCGCGAGTTCAAAGCCCTCGGCGCCTTCATAGTAGGGGTCGGGGACGTAGTCGTAATGGGCACGCAGCTTCACTATGTAGTTGCCCATCATCACAATCTTTGACTCTTGCTCCACCGTGGCACACATGCTCGAGAGGGTGCGGCGGTTGCCCTCGTCCATGGCGACGATGATGTCGAAGTGGTCGAAGTCGTCGCTCGTCACAGGACGGGCGCGGTGGGTGAGGTCGTAGCCGCGGCGGTTGGCATGGCGGCGCATGCGGGGGTCGGGAAGTTGGCCCCGGTGACCGCTGTAGGTGCCCGCCGAGTCTATCTCGAAATGGCTGCTAAGGCCCTGCTCGTCCACAAGGCGCTGCATCACGCCTTGCGCTGCCGGCGAGCGGCATATGTTGCCCAGGCACACGAAGAGTATCTTAGTGGTTTTCATCTGATTATGGTCAAAGTGTTAACGATTGGGATGACGGTCTACATCAGTCTACATCAGCCGCATGATGCGGTCGTAGTTTACCTGCAACACGCCTTTCACTTTCTCGAAGTGGGCTTTCGCCTTGTGGACGTCGGCGCCGCTGGGGAGTATGATTGAGATGCTGTTGAAGTTTTTGTACTCATAGGTCACTGTGGCGCCATAGCTCTTCACCGCCTTCAGGAGCGACTTCTTGCCCTTTTTGCCATTGTAGTGGATGATGAGGGTGTTGTCGGAATATAGCTTTTGGGGCTTGCTGGGAGGCTGCGAGATGCTGTCGCCCAAGCGGGGCCTGAGCCTGCCGGTCCTGATGACAGGGGCACTCGTCATTGCCACAAACGTCGCTGCAAGCAGCAACAATATTGTAAATCGTTTCATCATGTTGCAAATATACAAAAGTTTTGCAATAGCAACCAAATCGAGAACAGCAATTGTAAAAAAAGTGAATGAAAAATCCCAAAAACACAACCACCACAAAGCTCATTCTTTTAATGTAAAATAACCAAAAACAATCAAAACAAACCCAAAATTTCGAAAAAAGGGGACGGTTCCCTTTTTCCGATTTTTTAGGGCATTTTTGGGTAAAAATTGTCCAAAACGGAAATTAGACCCTAGAAAACTGGTTGAAAAGTCAAAAAACGGAAAAAAAGAACCGTCCCCTTTTTTCGATTTTTGAGGGTGAATTTAACTTTATTTAGTTTTTTGTTGAGGTGATGTTTGGACTTTTTGGCGATGTTCTCGGGTGGGATTTCTTGTGGCGGAATTGGTGAGGTGGAGGGACCAAAAAATCAAAAAAGTAAAAAAACTAAGACCTAAAAACTTGTTACTAAAAAGTATTTACTATCTTTGCAGTCGATTTTGAAATCATATTGTAATTACAATGAGAATAATTAGTAAAGTCGACGAGCTGCGAAAGCATGTCGAGCAATATCGTGTCGCTGGCAAGACAATAGGTCTTGTGCCAACGATGGGCGCGCTTCACGAGGGCCATCAGTCGCTGGTGGAACGTGCTCGCCGTGAGAATGATATAGTGGTGGTGAGCGTGTTTCTAAACCCCACCCAATTTAATAACAAAGAGGACTTGCGCACCTATCCCCGCACTGCAGAGGCCGACGCCGCGTTGCTCGAGCGCTGTGGTGTGGACATAGCTTTCATGCCCACCGTTGAGGAAATCTATCCCGAGCCCGACACCCGCGTGTTCCATCTGGGTCCCGTTGCCGAGGTTATGGAGGGCGCTATGCGTCCAGGACATTTCAATGGCGTGTGCCAAATCGTGAGCAAACTGTTCATGATGGTGGAGCCCACGCGTGCCTACTTTGGCGAGAAGGACTTCCAGCAGATTGCCGTGATACGCGCCATGATCAAGCAGCTGGGCTTCAATCTGGAGATTGTCACCTGCCCCTGCATTCGTGAGGCCGACGGCCTGGCGAAGAGCAGCCGCAACGTGCGCCTGACGCCGCTGGTGCGCAAGATAGCCCCCAACATCTACCGCGTGCTGCGCGACAGCCTGGAGTTTGCCCAGGACCACACTGTTGAGCAGACCCACGACTGGGTGGTAGCCACCCTCAATGCTTATCCCGAGATGGAGGTGGAGTATTACTCGATTTGCGACGGCATCACTCTGCAGCCTGTAACCAGCTGGGACGAAAGTGATTATATAGTGGGGTGCATCACCGTGTACTGCGGCGACGTGCGTGAGATTGACAACATCACCTACAAGAGGCCCCAATAATTTGTAATGTGGCACGATTTTTGCATGGTCATTAATTGAGAACACATTATTAATTCTAAAACGTTTTTGCACTATGTTCATTCAAGTTGTAAAATCAAAGATTCATCGCGTCACAGTTACCGGTGCCAACCTCGACTACATTGGGAGCATTACCATCGACCAAGACCTGCTGGAGGCTGCCGGCATCGTTGAGGGCGAGCGTGTATTCATCGTCGACAACAACAACGGCGAGCGCCTCGACACCTATGTGATTCCTGGCGAGCGCGGCAAGGGCGAGGTGTGCCTCAACGGCGCTGCCGCCCGCAAGGTTCAGCCCGGCGATGTGGTGATAATAATGTCCTATGCCCTGATGACTCCCGAGGAGGCGAGGGGCTTCAAGCCACAGGTGGTGTTCCCCGACACTGCCACCAACAAGCTGATTCCCAACGAATAAGCTGAAAAAAAGCGCCGCAGGCGCACTTAACACTGGACTCGTTCCACGTTTCACTTATTACGTTCCACGCGCCGCAGGCGCACTTAACACTGGACTCGTTCCACGTTTCACTTATTACGTTCCACGCGCCGCAGGCGCACTTAACACTTAACATTTGAAACTTAACACTTTTAGTATACCGTATACCGTATGTTTGAAAATCTAAGCGAACGACTTGAACGGGCGTTCAAGGTTCTTAAAGGCGAAGGCCGCATCACCGAGATCAATGTTGCCGAGACACTCAAGGAGGTGCGCCGCACCCTTGTTGATGCCGACGTCAACTACAAGGTAGCCAAATCATTTACCGACACTGTTAAAGAAAAAGCCATAGGACAAAACGTTATCAACTCCTTGAAGCCCAAGGAGCTGATGATTAAGATTGTTCACGACGAGCTCACCCAGCTCATGGGTGGCGAGCAGGCACCGTTCAACATCGAGGGCAATCCTGCGGTAATCCTCATGTCGGGACTGCAGGGTAGTGGTAAGACCACCTTCTCGGGCAAACTTGCCAACCGCCTGAAGAAGCGCGACCCGCTGCTTGTGGCTTGCGACGTGTACCGTCCTGCCGCCATCGAGCAGCTCAAGGTGCTGGGCGAGCAGATAGGCGTGCCCGTCTACAGTGAGCCCGAGAACAAGAACCCAGTAGAGATAGCGCAGCACGCTATTGCCGAGGCCCGTGCCAAGGGCTATGGCGTGGTGATTGTGGATACCGCCGGTCGTCTTGCCGTCGACGAGCAGATGATGACCGAGATCAAGGCGATAAAAGATGCCATCCAGCCCAACGAGACCCTCTTTGTTGTTGACTCGATGACCGGTCAGGATGCCGTGAACACCGCCAAGGCGTTCAACGACCGCCTCGACTTCGACGGCGTAGTGCTCACCAAGCTCGACGGTGACACCCGTGGTGGTGCCGCGCTGAGCATCCGCACCGTTGTCGACAAGCCCATCAAGTGGGTGGGTACTGGCGAGAAGATGGAGGCTATCGACCCCTTCCGCCCATCGGGTATGGCCGACCGCATCCTCAACATGGGCGATATCGTGTCGCTCGTCGACCGCATGCAGCAGCAGTATGACGAGGAGCAGGCCCGCGAGTTGCAGAAGAAGATTGCCAAGAACAAGTTTGACTTCAACGACTTCATGTCGCAGATCTCCAAGATCAAGAAGATGGGTAACCTCAAGGACCTGGCTTCGATGATTCCTGGCGTGGGCAAGGCCATCAAGGACATCGACATCAGCGATGATGCCTTCAAGGGCATTGAGGCGATGATCTACTCCATGACCCCCTATGAGCGCGAGCACCCCGAGGTGATTAACGGCAGCCGTCGCCAGCGCATAGCACGCGGTAGCGGCACCACCATCCAGGAGGTGAACAGGCTCATCACGCAGTTTGACCAAACCCGCAAGGCGATGCACAAGGTGTCGAACATGAGCCCCAAGCAGCTCATGCGCGCCGGCCGCCGCAGGTAAACAATGGTAGAAAAACCGTGGTAGAGAAACCGTGGTAGAAAAATCGTGGCAGAAAAATCGTGGCAGAAAAATCGTGGCAGAAAAATCGTGGCAGAAGGAGGAAAATAGCAATCCATAGAAATCCTACCCACTCCTATCCACCCCTACCCACTCCTAACCAAAATAAAAAGTTATGAACCTGTTGTCAATATTGATGTTGTCGCTCATGTCGTTGCTCTCGGGCAATGCCGAGGTCGACTTTGTGTTCTTTGGCGATGCTATGCAGCATTCCAAGCAGTATCAGGTGGCGCAGCGCGCCAATGGCACCTACGACTACAGCGAGTGCTTCAAGGCGGTGCAGAGCGACATCGAGGAGGCCGACTATGCCGTGGTGAACTTTGAGTGCACCTTGGGCGGAGCGCCCTACTCGGGCTACCCCTGCTTCAGCGCCCCCGACGAGTATGCCCAGCAACTGCAGAAGGTGGGCTTCGACCTGTTTCTCACTGCCAACAACCACTGCCTGGACCGCCGCGACAAGGGTGCCGTGCGCACCATCAACAAGCTCGACGAGTTTGGCATCCCGCACATAGGTACCTATGTCAACAAGCAGGCGCGCTCGCAGCAGTTGCCCTTCATCAAGGACTTCGACGGCATCAAGGTGGCGTTTCTCGACTATACCTACGGCACCAATGGCATCCCCATCCAGAAGGATGTGGTGGTCGACTATATCGACAAGAAGGTGATTAGCGACGACATCGACAAGGCTCGTGCCGCCGGCGCCAATGTGGTGTGCGTTAACATGCACTGGGGAGTGGAATACACCCTCACGCCCGTGCAGGTGCAGCGCGACCTCGCCAGTTTCCTCATCGACAAGGGCGTGGACCTCATCATTGGCGGGCACCCTCATGTGGTGGAGCCCTTTGAGGTGCATCACAGCGACAAGTACAACAAGGACATCCTGCTCGTCTACAGCCTGGGCAACTTTATCTCCAACATGAGCGACATCGACTGCCGTGGCGGCGCGATGGTGAAAGTTAAGGTGAAGATGCAGGACGGCAAGCCTGTGATCGACTCTCCGCGCTACAAGCTCTTCTTCTGCCAGAAGCCTGGCGCTGGCGACAACACCTACCGCGTGATCCCCGAGGACAAGCCCGAGCTCGTGCGCCCCGACTCACGCGCTACCTTCAACACCTTCATGAAGCGCATCCACGACCTGGTGATGAGCAAGAACATCAAGGTGGAACAGGATAAGTAATAAGTTTTAAGTGTTAAGTTTTAAGTGTTAAGTGAGCGCTTCGCGCTTTGAGAACTAGAATATCTAGAAAAACTAGATTGTCTATAACTTCTAGAAATACTAGAATCTCTAGAAGACAACTGACAACTGACTACTGATAACTGACAACTGATAACTATATAAAATTATGAAGAAATTTTTTGTTTTGATGATTGTTGCTGTTCTGGGCTGTGGCGCGGCTATGGCGCAGAAGGGGCAGATGGCCGTGGGTGGCAATTTGCTCTATGGCACCGAGATTAACAACGTGGGCCTGGGAGCTAAGTTCCAGTATGGCATCACCAACGAGATCAGGGGCGAGGCCTCGTTCAACTACTACTTCCGCAACAAGGGTTACCACATGTGGGACTTGAACGTTAACGCTCACTACCTCTTTGACATAGCACCCAAGTTCAGGGCCTATCCTCTTGCCGGTCTCACCGTTGTTAACAAAGGCTACAGCGACAACGACGATTCAATCACCCGCTTTGGCCTCAACCTGGGCGGCGGATGTGAGTATGACGTGGCAAGTCGCGTGACACTCAACGCCGAGTTCAAGTACTCCATCGTGAGCACTATCGACCAGGCAGTGTTCAGCCTGGGTGCCGTCTACAAGTTCTAAAGGACTGGGCTGATTGTTCCCTCATCTGAGGGTGTTGCAAAAGGCTAGCGGCGACCTCGAAGAGGTCAAATGCTTCGAAGAAGCTATTCATTAGTAACACCATGCAACCACGCAGTGCTCGGGGAGATTCAAAAGCATGAGTCGTGCC
>ONIY01000036.1:36072-59886 GCA_900318065.1 uncultured Prevotellaceae bacterium | reverse complement strand
CAACAGCCTCGGCACTTTGTCTTAGTAGCTCTCGGCGTCGTTGGGGAAGAGGCCTTTTTTCACGTCCTCGACGTAGTGGTTGACCGAGTCGATGATTTGTTCGCCCAGGTTGTTGTAGTGGCGCAGGAACTTGGGTTTGAAGCCCATGTTCATGCCCAGCATGTCTTGGATCACGAGCACCTGTCCGTCGCACCCCACACCGGCACCAATGCCAATGGTGGGGATGCCTATCGCTTCGGTCACGCGCTTGGCGAGCGCTGCCGGAATTTTCTCGAGTACAACGGCATAGCAGCCTATCTCCTCGAGCATGCGAGCGTCGTCGATGAGCTTCTGCGCCTCGGCCTCCTCTTGCGCACGCAGGGCATAGGTGCCAAACTGGTAGATTGACTGAGGAGTCAGTCCCAGGTGACCGCACACGGGAATACCAGCACGGATGATGAGTTCCAGAGCCTCGCGAATCTCGCTGCCGCCCTCACATTTCACCGAGTCGATGCCCGTGCTCTGGATGAGGCGCACAGCATTCTCCTGCGCCTTGTAGGGGTCGCCCTGATAGGTGCCGAATGGCATGTCGATGCAGGTGATGGCGCGCTTGCAGGCACGTGCCACGGTGCGGCCATAGACAATCATATCGTCGAGCGTGATAGGCACCGTGGTGGCATTACCCTGCATCACATTAGATGCGCTGTCGCCCACGTGAATCATGTCGATGCCCCCCTGCTCCACCAGCGAAGCGATGGTGTAGTCGTAGGAGGTCAATACTGCTATCTTCTCACCCGTGCGCTTCATCTCGCGGATGCGCTTGGTGGTAATTTTCTTGTTGTCACTAACTAAGTAAGCCATATCAGTTGTCAGTATTCAGTTTTCAGTAGTCAGTTGTCAGTAGTCAGTTGTCAGTAGTCAGTTATTAGTTTTTAGTTTTTAGTTTTCGGTTCTCAGTTGATTTCGCAAGGCGATGCCTTGCGACCTGACGACCGATTGTGAGATTGCAGTGCCTATGGTCTCGCTACTGTCTTCCATAAACAATAAACTATCAACCATAAACCAACCAGGTGGCAAAAGTACATGTTTTTTCTTAATAATTCCACTTTTGGTGATGGAAGTGTGTGATTTTTTTAAAACTTTTTCCACTTATCGACGATTTTTTGAGTATTATTTTCTATCTTTGTAGTTTGAATACTAAAATTAGGACATGGAAACTTCACCGCTTCGCATAGATGTAGATGGCGTGATAAGGCAACGGCTGCCTCGTCACTACAAGTACATCCCCAAGTGGCTCATAAGATGGCTTGAGCGCATCATCCACCAGGATGGCCTCAACAAGATTTTGAGCGACATGGGCGACAAGAAAGGCGTGGAGGCCGCCGACATTGCCCTCGCCGACCTCGGCATCAAGCTCAGGGCCATCAACGACGACAACATCCCCAGCGAGGGCCGTTTCATCTTTGCCAGCAACCACCCGCTGGGCGGTCTCGACGGCATGGGCTTGATCTCGCTCATTGGCCACCGATATGGTGGACAGATAAAGTTTATCGTCAACGACTTGCTCATGGCAGTGAAACCCTTTGACAACGTGTTCATGCCCGTGAACAAGCACGGCCGGCAGTCGCGCCAGAGCGCGCAGCAAATCGAGGAGGCCTACCAGAGCGACCTGCAGATGATCACATTTCCTGCCGGACTGTGCTCCCGCAAGCTCAAAGGCGGCGAGATAGGCGACCTGGAGTGGAAAAAGTTTCTCGTCACTCACGCCGTGAGCTCAAAGCGCGACATCATCCCGGTGTACTTTGACGCGCGCAACAGCAAGCGCTTCTACCGCCTGGCGCGGTGGCGCGAGCGCCTGGGCATCAAGTTCAACATCGAGATGATACTCTTGCCAGGCGAGATGTTCAAGTCGAGCGGCAGCACCTATGACGTGCGCTTTGGCAAGCCCATCAAGTGGGAGACCCTCGACCCCCGCCACGCCCGCGAGGAGGCAGCAAGGCTGCGCGAGGCTGTATATGAACTAAAAAACACACAATAGCATCGATATGGCACAGGAGAAGATAATAGAGAAAGTCGACACTCGGCTCATTGAACAGGAACTCACTGCCGAGCGTTTCTTGCGCAAGACCAACAAGGCGGGAAACGAAATCTACGTAGTAGATGCCCACAACTCGCCACATGTGATGCAAGAGATAGGACGCTTGCGCGAGATTGCATTCCGCCATGCCGGTGGCGGCACGGGCAAGTCGTGCGACATCGACGAGTTTGACCTCATGGTGCCCGCCTGCCAGCAGCTGCTGGTGTGGAATCCCGACGAGCGCGAGATAGAGGGTGCCTACCGCTTCATCCTGGGCAAAGACATGCGCCTTGACGACAACGGAAATCCCATCATTGCCATGGCCCACATGTTCCACTTCTCACCACAGTTTGTCAAGGACTATCTCCCTGGAACCATCGAACTGGGACGCTCGTTTGTCACTCCCGAATACCAGTCGAGCCGTGTGGGAGCCAAGAGCATCTTCATCCTCGACAACCTGTGGGACGGCCTAGGCGCCCTCACCGTTGTCCACCCCGAGATAGAATACCTCTTTGGCAAGATGACGATGTATACCACCTATCCCGTCGACTGCCGCAACCTGCTGCTGGCGTTCCTGCACCTCTACTTCCCCGACCATGAGAAACTTGTCACTCCCATCCATCCCTTAGACACCGGCAGCGACCTCAAGGAGGTGGCATCGTTCTTTGTGGGCAACGATTTCAAGACCGACTACCGCCGCCTTAACGACTACATCCGCAGCAAGGGCATCAACATCCCGCCGCTGGTGAATGCCTACATGAGCCTGTCGCCCACCATGCGAATGCTGGGCACAGCCATCAACCACGAGTTTGGCGGAGTGGAAGAAAGCGGCATCCTGATAAAGATTGACGAAATCACCGACAACAAAAAAAGCCGCCACATCGACTCCTACCGCGACAACGCATAATTTTCAATGCACAATTTTTTCAATGCATAATGCATAATGCACAATTGAACCCTCGCTTGATGGCGGCAAGGGCTTAGTCAGGCGGGCTTAGTTTGGCAGTCTCAGAAGCCCGTAGGGCTGATGTGGGTTTAGGCAGGTGGTGGAGCCACAGGCGGAACCCCTGTAACATAATGATATCCAATAATAATAGCCCCATCGGGGCGACAGATAACACCAATAACGGCAAATACATACGTAAAAAATATCTTGCACATCGTTTTCCACACAAAACCACAAGGTATTAGCCTCTCGGCCATCTGGGTCTCGTGCCGGTGCCTTTGTAAACTTGTATCATCTCAACTAGCCAACTAGTTGTGGTGTGACTTCTACCACTTTATCAAATGCTCCCGCACTGGAGATTATCATGACAAATAACAAAGCATAGACTATAATTGTAATCACAAATATCAAGGCTGTGCGCCATATGGCTCCCCAGAAGGATATTCCATATAGTTGCTTGTAGTCAATTACCAGCAGAAGGAATGTGATGTCGATGGGCACATAGTAAGGCATAATGAATGTGGGTGGCAATTTCATCGTAACAAGCATGATCACGATTGCTATCATGTGGAACTGGCAATTGATGTAGATTTGCGAGAAGAACGTCTCAACCAGGTTATATCCCTTTCTCCTGAACACCAGCCATGTAGCCAGCACAACAAAGATGTTCTGGATGAGAATACGATAAAGGTCGTTCTTGTCAAGATAAATAAAGGCTTCGGCCAGGAAGTCTATTACACGAGCAGTGTATTCTTTCACACCCTTCACTTCCTTGAGTTTAAGGAGCCCGTCGGCAATCTTTTCGGCAACGAGAGGGTCTTGCAGGTCAAAGATCCAGGTGAGAAAGACAATAAACACCGTGAACACGGCAAGCATCTTGAACGGAGGGAAATAAGACAGATGGTGCCCTCCCAGGTAGTCGCGAATCATGTATCCTGGTCGCCACAGGAGGTCGCACATGGTGCGAAACATGGGGCGGTTTCCCATGCCCCAAATGTCGAGGAAATTTTGAATCAGGCGCTTGAAGGTGAACCTGTGATGCCCTGCTGGCATACCGCATTGCGGGCAGCATCGCCCATCGTAGCCATATCCGCAATGGGAGCAAATGTGGTGGCTGTGATCCACCTGTGGCAGCGCTGCCGGTTGCTTCATGCGCTCACTCACCCAGTGGTACCAGTCCTGGATTTTGCGATATGTTGCCTTGATATTCATGTTGTTGATACTGCAAATATCGTCAAAATTCTTGAGACAGGCAAATAATATAGGTGGTTTCGTGAATGCAGCTCACAACTTGGAGGTTTATGCGAGCGGTCTCAAACAGGTCTCAAACAGGTTGACACAAATTTCGAAATCTTGAGGAAAACGCTTGCATACCTCACTATTTTTGACGAAATTTGCACAAAAGTTGTGAATGTTGATTCCGTTTTTTTATTCACAACATAATTACAACAAATCAATGACATGCTTAAACCTCTCTTTGACAATTTATTAACAAATCTATTCCTTCCAACGCGTAACAAACAGACAAATTAATGAAGATGAGACAAAACATTGCTACAATCATTCTGGCCTTCCTTACCGCGGCTGTGATAAGCAGTTGCGACGATCCGGAAATTGCCTTCAATGAGAACACGTTTGACATTCCTTACCTCTTTTCAGAAGGCTATCAAGACACCATCAAGTACCCTTATGAACTTGCCTCGCCGCCATCGGACTGGCTATCGATGGTTAAGGACGACACCAAGGTGTGCAAACTGAGCATTCCAGGCACGCACGACTCCATGACAGGAATGGGGTTCTACCTGCCCGAGCTGCAGAGCATCTCAAACATAACCGCAATAAGCCAGCTCTGCACCTTTGATGAGCAGATGAATAGCGGCATTCGGTTCTTCGACCTGCGCCCAGTGGTGTCGATCGACACACTGGCTACCACCCCCGCCGACCGGCAAATCCTCAGGCTCGCACACGGATTTACCGAAATTAATGTGACATTTGAACAGGCGCTCGACTGGATGAAGGAATTTCTCGTCAAGCACCCCTCAGAGTTCTTCATCATCAAAATCCAGGCCGACAACGGTATGGAAAGCCAGCAGAACTGGACAGTGCTCTTGCACCAGCTCCTTTCCAAGGCCAAGTATGACGGCCTCTTTGTCAACAACTGGCGTCCCGACATCACTGTGAGCGAGATGCGCGGAAAGATATTAATCTTCAGCCGCTACAACCTTGTTCCTGTGAACGAAGCATTCCATTATCCTATCGCCTACTGCGACTGGCCCGATGAGGATCCCGATGTCAACGAGGAAATCGACCCCGTGGCCCAGCGCTCGTGTGCCATCTATAACATGGAAGACCTCTCCATCAAGGCCACGCTCTACAAGCAGGACTACTACAAGACAACCACCGAGAAGCGCATGGAGACAAAGAAGAAAACTGTCATCGACATGATGCACAGTGCCCGTGAAGCCACTGCCGGCGACCAGAACATTTGGATTGTGAACCACTGCTCGGCCTACACCGAGGTGTCGCCCAGAGGCTACATCACTAACGCCACCAACATCCACCCGCTGGTGATTGACGACTTGCTCAAGAACGGCGGCACCGTGGGCATCATGCCCATGGACATGGCCTGCCACGACTATGTGCACGCCATAGTCAACGGCGGAACGCCCTACACTAGCGACTACCTGTACGGATTCCGCCCCCTCACTCAGTCACTCACCAACCTCCTAATCAAATCCAATCAAAAATTTTTCAAATAAGACACTCCATGAAGATTAAAATATATATCCTCACAATGCTCACTGCTGCCCTGGGTGCAATGAATGTAGCCGCTCAGAGCGAAACGGATAACAACAACAAACTTCACAGCCCCGACGGGCTGTTCAACCACCTGTCCATTGGTGTAAGCACAGGACTCTCAGGCTCCGGCATTGATGTCACTATGCCCGTGCACCGGCTTGTCACGGTGCGTGCCGGTTACTCCGGACTCCACCTTGGTGACATCAAGTTCAAAGCCATCAACACAGCCGAGGAACTTGCAGGCTACGCACTCGTTGAGGACGATGCGGTGCGCAGGGCCCAGATGAGTGACAAGATAGAGCTCGCAGCCAAGCCCAACTTCTGGAACATGTTCCTGCTCGCCGAGATTCATCCTTTCAACAACGATAGTTTCCACTTCACCGCAGGCTTGTATGTAGGCAGCAAGAACTTTGTCCACTTCCGCAACACCAACGAAGGAGCCCTTGGTTTCCTCTACGATGCCAACAACAAGGTTGACGACTACAACCGCGCCTTCGGCACCAATTTCAGTCCCATTGGACTCAAGTTTGGAGACTACGTCTTCACTGCCGACGAGAATGGCAACATCGATGTGATGATGAAGACCAATGTTGTGAAGCCCTACCTTGGAATCGGTGTTGGCAAACACATTGCCCAAAATCACCGTCTCAGTTTCGCCCTAGACTTCGGCCTCATCTTTTGGGGCTCTCCCAAATTCCTGCTCAACAACGGCAAGGAAATCAAATCATCAGGCAAAGAAGCCGGCATCACCCAAGTATTATCGTGGCTTAAGGCCTGGCCCAGCTTGCAGGTGAAAGTTGCCTATAAGATTTTCTAAAAAGCCTATAACTACTGCTCGCCATCAATAGGGGCTTGGATTTTTGAACGTGAAGCGTAGTGGTGGCTGGCCGCAGGCCATTCACCAAATCTTGAGAGAAACGCTTGCATAGCTCAAGAATTTTGACGAAATTTGCAAGTAAGTTGTGCATAGCAATGATTTTGGGTGTTTTACAATTCACTGCTAATTCGCTAAAAATCAGTGATATGCATAACTTACTCTCTATTAAATTAATAACAAATTAATTCCGCCAACGGGTTTATATTGTTACTTAATAAAAGGAATATATTGTGCCTAATGGTGGCCTTGACAGTGGGTTGTGCAGTGGCGTGCGCTACCGACAGCATTGCTGTTGACTACAGCGTGGGCGTCACTATCAACACTGGTGGCAGCGAGTTTGCACCCTATCACATTGCCAGCAACCGTCGCGGCACCGTCACCCAGCAGCACTCGGCACTGATGTGGGCCTCCCTGAAGCATGACATGGACACCACGCGACGACTGTCGTGGGGAGCCGGCGTCGAGGTGTGGGGCGGATACACGTCGAGTGTGGACTATGACCGCTATGATGCCACAACAGCAACCATAACAACCAACTCCCAGCATCCTGCCCGCCTGTGGCTACAGCAACTGTGGATAGAGGGCAAGCACCGTGGAGTGTTCCTCACTGTGGGCCAGAAAGACATCGACCCCGGCGTAGTGAATCGCCAGCTGAGCAGTGGCGACCTGGTGATGAGTGGCAACGCCCGCGCCGCCGTTGGCGCCCGCGCAGGCTTTGTCAACTTCCAGAATGTGCCCTTCACGCGCGGGTGGCTGCAGATTAGTGGCGAATATGGCTACTACCGCCACAACAGCACTCCATGGCTCAAGAATCACTACAACTACCACAACAGTTTTATCACCACCCACTACTGGTTCAACTACAAGAACATCTACTTTCGCACCTGCCCCACCAAACCACTGGTGCTAACCATTGGAGCCCAGGCGGCGTGCCAGTTTGCCGGCACCGCCACCTACTACCGCAATGGCGAGGTGGAGCGCACAGTAGAGATGAATCCCACGCTCAAAGCCTTCTGGCGGGCACTCTTTGCCGGCAGTGGCGGCGAGGCACTGGGCGACCAGATCTATGTCCAAGGCAACCACCAGGGGTCGTGGGACATCGTGGTGGAGTACAAATTGCGTCACGGCGGCATGGTGCGCGGCTATTACCAGTCGCTGTGGGAAGACGGCTCGGGAATAGGCAAGATGAACGGCTTCGACGGCCTGTGGGGACTGGAATACCGCAGCGGCAAGACGGGCGTGGTGACAGGTGCCGTGGTGGAATTCCTCGACCTGATGAACCACAGCGGTGCCATCCACTTTGCCTATAAAGACCTCACCGACGAGAGCCACCCCAGCGGCAGCACCATCAACCACGCCGCCACTGGCAGCGACGACTACTATAACAACTACTGCTACAACGGCTACCAGAACCGTGGCATGTCGATAGGCACTCCCATGGCACGGTCGCCACTGTATAACACCGACGGCTACATGCGCTTCACCGACAACCGCCTGCGTGGCTTCCACCTAGGCGTGATGGGCGACCTGGGCAGCCAGGTGAGTTACCGCGCGCTGCTCTCGTGGCGCAAGTCGTTTGGCACCCCATTCATTCCTCACCGCGAGCCCCGCACGTGCACCTCGATGATGCTTGAGGCCACCTACAGTCCTCACTGGCTCCAAGGCCTCGTGTTCAACGCACAAGTGGCTCACGACCACGGCACGCTCTATGGCAAGAACACTGGCGTGCTGGTATCCATTTCCTATAACGGCAATTTCACATTTAGATGAAACGACTCACATCACATATCGCCCTGGCAGTCGTGGCACTGCTCATGCTAGGCTCGTGCTCCAATAACAATGGCGACATAGGCTACTGGTTTGGCTTGTGGCACGTCGATGCCATAGAGGTCAACGGCGAGCCTAGCAACGACTACGACGGCAACTACTATTTCCTGTTTCAGGGCAAAGTGTTCTGCCTGAGGTATGTCATCGAGAGCACCCATGAAAGCCTCGACGCCTATGCCCAGTGGCAGGAGAGCGACGACAAGCAGTATGTAACCATCAACTTCATTGACAACCGCTTCTCGCCCTACTTTGGCGACCAGATTCCCCTCAACTACCTCTCCACGGTGAGCACCCTCAAGGTAGACACCCTCACGTCGACGACAATAGTGCTCACCAGCACCCTCGACGACGCAACCACCGTGACCTACCGGCTGTCGCATTGGGAATAGGGAAACATTGAGCGTTCGAGTAATCGAGAAATCGAGAAATCGAACATTCGAGCATTCGAGCATTCGAGAGATCGAGAACACTTCTATTTTAAGTAATATAACATCAAAATATAATATGGAATACTCAACAATAGTAATAGGTGATGAGTTGCTCATTGGGCAAGTTACCGACACCAACTCGGGGTGGATAGCCCGCCACTTGTCGCCACTGGGATGGAGCGCCAGGAGCGTGAAGGTGATTGCCGACGACGCTCAAGAGATTACTAGGGCCATCGACGAGGCCATGGCCCAAACCAGCCTCGTGCTCATGACTGGCGGTCTGGGCCCCACCAAGGACGACATCACCAAGGCGGTGCTGTGCCGCTACTTTGGCGGCGAGATGGTGCTCAACGAGGAGGTGAAACGCAATGTCGACGAGATGTTCAAGCGCCGTGGCATTGCCATGAACCACCTCACGTCGCTACAAGCAATGGTGCCCTCGTCGTGCCGCGTGATACAGAATGAGGTGGGCACAGCACCCATCATGTGGTTTGAGCGTGATGGCAAGGTGCTGGTGTCGATGCCCGGCGTGCCGCAAGAGACGCAAGCCATGATGGAACGCGCCGTGATACCCCAGCTGGTGAAGCACTTCCACAGCGATGTCGACATAGAGCACCGCACGCTCGTGGTGGTAGACTATGCCGAGAGTGCCCTCGCCGAGCGCCTCGACGACTTTGAGAAACAGTTGCCTGAATATATACACCTCGCCTACCTGCCTGCGCACGGAGTGATACGCCTGCGCCTCACCGGCGCTCACAAGAGCAAATACGTGATCAATGCCGACATGGAGAGGCTCACCAAGCAACTGCACAAGATCCTGGGCAAGAGCATCATTGCCGATGGCGACAAGCCCCTTGCCATGATTGTGGGCGAGCGACTCAGAGAACTGGGCATGACAGTGTCGACCGCCGAAAGTTGCACCGGTGGCAACATCGCGCATGAGATAACCGAGATAGCCGGCAGCAGCGACTACTTCATGGGAAGCGTGGTGAGCTACAGCAACGACGTGAAACACCGGGTGCTGGGAGTTGACGACACCGTGCTTGAAACCTGTGGCGCAGTGAGCCAACCAGTAGTGGAACAGATGGCTTGTGGCGTGAGAAACCTCACGCAAACCCATTGCGCTGTGGCAACAAGCGGAGTGGCAGGTCCTGGCGGTGGCACCCCCGAGAAGCCCGTGGGCACCGTGTGGATTGCCGCCCAGGTGGGCGACGTGGCAGTGAGCAAGTGCCATCACTTCAATGGCTCGCGAGAGCAGATTATCGAACGCGCCACCACCCATGCACTCATCCACCTGCTAAAGCTACTGCAATAATCAGTCATCAATACCCCAGGATGATATTGTAGAGAATTGTCAGGTCGGCGACAGTGACCCCACCGTCGCCGTCCACGTCACAGTTGAACTCATACTGCGGGTCGTTATACAGGAAAAAACTGTAAAAGGCAGTGATGTCGGCAACCGTGATTGCTCCATCGCCGTTGACATCGGCCTTCGAGCCCCATCGCCTGTTGAGCCACGCCACTTTCTTGGAAATGACGTTGAGAAACTCTTGCGGTTTCTCGCTGCCGTGGGTGCTGGCATAGAGGTGCCATCGCAGGCGGTCCTGCCCCTCGGCTTGCTCCACCATGCCCCGCCATTGCCAGGCGTGAGCCAGGAGCTTGTCGAGCACATTATTGCTGCAAAACTCCTCCCACACCCTGCGCACCTCGCGCTGGAAGTGTGGGAACTTGAAAATCTCCTTAATCCACAGGAAGGGGTAATGGGTGCCGTAATTAAAGATGTAATGGTCGCCAGTGGTTGCCTCCTGGAAATAGCTGTTGTCGAAGTCCCACACCGGTCCAAACTTGAGTTTCTCGTCCCAGCCCAGGTCCTTATAGAGGAAGAGACTTCCCGAGAAAGCCTCCACATTCTCCATCACCTCGTGGATGACATAGAAGCGTGCCAGCGTGTGGATGTCGAGAATCTGCTCCCAACCAGTGTCCCACTTGTCGGTAACATAGACGCAACTGTCGGCTCGCGCCAGCAAGTCGTGGATATAGGCGCGCTGCACCGGCGACAGTTCCTCGGGCGACTGCGTGACAAACGTGAACTTCGAGTTGCTTGGGTCGTTGTTCTGGTGCTGGCTTATCACCACATTGCCCTCGTCGGCGAGTTCGAGCAGCCATCCACCAGTGGCATTGTCGGGGATAGTCTCGCCGCTAGCCTGCTCCATGATGTCGACACGCCCACTTTCCACCCTAATCTTCTCGCACAAGAAATACAGTCCCATATACTCGCCGTTGAGCACCAGTTCCACGGGAATTTCCCGCGGAGTGTAGGGCATGTTGAGCAGCCTGCTCAGCTCAAAGCCAGTGGTGTTGCGCAGATATCCGCTGAAGTCCTCGCAGTGCGCCATCAAGATGAAATGGCGGCTGTTCTCCAGCCCCAGCGGCGACTGCTTGGTGGCAAACTTCACCTTATAGGGTTTCTTGTTAGAATTGAACCAAGTCCAGTTGCCACGACCTTTCACCTCGATGGGCAGCGGCTCGGCCCTCGACCCCAGCGACGGCAGCGAGTCGGTGCACTGCGCGTCGATCCACAACGATGCCGGGATGTAGTAGTTCTTGCTCGAGATAGATACCGAGTCCTGCGTGTCGAGATACACCACAGGCAGCGACCCCGAGAGGGTGGCATCGTAGCTGTAATCGGGCCGCCAGTACCCATCGGGAAGCCTGATGTTGAACAGCGGGCAGTAAATCCACCTCACAGGCTCGTTGGTGATAATCAATTGCGACTTCAGGTTGGTGCGCTGCAATCCAGGCTCGGCATTCGACAGACTGTCAAGAAACAGGTTGAGCCGCTTTTCATACACCCCTGCTGGCGCTTGAGTATCGGCAAAAGTGTAGTAGTCCAGGTTGTTAAGGTCGTTGTCGACCACCGCCTTCCACCATCCGTGCGAGGGCTCCACCTCCATGTCGATGACCTGTGAGAAGGCTGAAGTGACATTTCCCACAATGAGTTTCACGTTGGCATAATGCACCTTGCTATTGTCGAAATAGTAGTCCCCCGCCTTGATGTTGAGCTTAGCCATGGCGCCTGCAGCCCAAAGCATTGCAGCAAGCAGCAACACTGTCAAGCGAGAGATATTTGACTTAGCGTGTGGCATTGAAGTAGGAGTGATAGAGGGGAGAGCAGCAACCTAGAATCTGAATCCCACTACCATGTTGATGTTGTTCATAGTGTTGATGAAGTCTTCCTTCTTGCTGTGGAACAGATGGGCATCGATAAACCCTTGCAACCCCAGAAAAACATGACTGAAGTTGCGCACAAGCCCTATCCTGGCACGCAAGTTGAACGAGAACAGGTTTCCCTTGCCGTCGGCAGAGTCCTCAAAGGAATGGTTCCATCCCACGGCTGGTGCCGCCGTCACGTTAAAGAGCCAGTTGCGGTGAAACACCCAGTTGTAGGCATATCCCACAAGAAAACTATAGGTGCGGTAGTGATAGTAGTAGTTCTCGCGGTCGTTGAGATAGGCTTTCATGTCTTGTGGCAGGGAGGAGAAATCAATATACACCTCCTGGTTAGAGATAAGAAAACCTGCTATAAGGCTACCAGCGCTGTGGCGTTGAATCTTAGAGTAGCTATAGGCAGCATGCTGGGAATACTTGCGGTGGTTGAAGAAATAATAGAAATCGGTTCCCCACGAGTCGCGTGTAATACCATCAAACTCACGCAGGGCTGTCTTGCCGTTGTTGTAGTCGCCAAACCTACCAATAGTCACCGATCCAATATTGTGCGACTTATAGGCCTCGAATGCAAACCTTGAAGTGGCAAACGACATCTCCCATGTGTGGTGATGAGTGCGGTTGCCTCCCAGCAAGTCGCTCATGTCGAACATATAGGTGTAACCAATGCCCAGATAAGAGACGTGCACACCCAAACTGGGCGTGACCTTAGAATACATGTACATCGTCAACTCGCGGTTTTTCCCCACCAGTCCACCATAACTGTCGAACCAGTCGTTGTTGATGAGCATCATTTTCCAGTCTTTGTCGATGCCCACCACATAGGCGGTGTCGTAGTTGTTGAACGCCTTGGTGTAGAACTTGTAGGCCTTTGAAGCCAGTTTGAGCAGTCCAGGCAGTTTCACGGTGGGGTCGGTGAAGAAGCTCCACTTGCCGTTGACGATAGCCCGTCGCCAGTAGTCATCGTCGCGGGTGGTGTCGAATGGAATAGCGTTGATGCTGTCGCGCACTTGCTTGAGCAATGCCCTGCGTGCATGGGTGGGTGCCAGCACCGCCTTGCCACTACTGGTGACAACCACGCTCTGCACAGGATTGGCAATCGTGTCGCCCACTGCAATGTCTTGCGCCATTGCAACCATCGATGAAAAAACAATCAATATGAAAAACAGTACTTTTTTCATGGGCTTGACAATGTTGAGTCGGAGGTAGATGATGTGCTGCGTGTGCCAAACTTGATGAGCGTGTCGGCAGGAGCATTGCGCGTAGTGGTCGAAGAGTCGACAGTAACCTTGGGCTTCTTGTTGAAGAGGCGGTCGAAGTCGTGCTTGAACACCACTCCCACTCCCTGAGTTGTCATGGCGTTGCGCACGTAGTAGTTCTGGTCGTTGAAGTGGTTATATACCTTGAGGCGTATCGAGCCCTTGCGGTTGAGCAGGTACTCAAGGTCGAAGTCACCAATGAAGTTGCTGTTGCGAGTGTTGTAGGTGTTGTCGCGATAGCCAAAGTTGCCGTTGAAAATCAGCCTGTTGTTGAGCAACTGACTCGACAGCGCCAGGTTCACCTCCACATCGCTGAAATCGCCCTTGTCGCTGCGGAAGTTAGGCGAGATTTGCCAATTGTCGCTAATCTGTCCCAAGATGCTTGACAACTGCGACGAGATGGTGGACGATGCCACCGAGGTGAGCTCGTTGTTGGTCTTGGTGGAGTTCATGTAGTCGGGGGTGTAGAAGCGGTTGAGGGCGAGCAGGTAGATAATCTGCCTGTTCATCATCTCATCGGTGCTAATCACACTCTTCACCTTGCGGTAGGCATCGCTGGTGAGAGTGGGGAACTCCAGGTCGAACGACAGTGCCGGCTCGCTGATGCCGCCCTTTACCATGAGCAGCGCATTGACGGGCACGTTGGTGCGGTTGATGTCGCGGTCGGTGGAGAAGGAGTCGTCAAGGTCGCTCAGGTTGGCATTCAGGGTATAGACGGCACTGATGTCGAGAATGGCATTATAGGGGTCGCCGTCGAAACTGATGACGCTACCGCTACGAATCGTGAAGTCCTTGATGATGATGTCCTGCAGGGTGAAATTGTAGGAACCCTTGTCGAGAGTGTACTTGCCAAACATTCCAAACGCCTCGTCGATGCTGTTGTAGTTGATGCGCAGGTTTCCTGAGCCGTAAGCCCTGATGCGGTCGCCGCCCACGGGGTCCATCACGAGCACTATCTCGGCCTGTGGAGTGATGTCGGCCTGGAGGTCGATGCTGTAGTGGGTGGGTGCCGATTCCTGCTGGTTGTTGCTCTCAATGCGCCGTGCCAGTTGCCGCACAATCTCGGGCACCGTGTCCTGGCTTGCCTGTGCCACCGTGTCGACCGCCACCACTGGCTGGTTCATCTTGTCGCGGTCGCGGAAGGTGATGAAGTTGTACTCGCTCGCCTCCTGGGTATCACTTAGCACAAAGGTGAACTTGCTGCGGCTTGCCGACTCCATGTTCACGCCAATGCGCACCTCACCTGGCTCGCCGGCAATAATCGCCGAGCCGTTGCCATAGATGGTGCCATACCAGTCGGGGTTCATGGCTGGGGTGATGTCGTAGCACAGGAAGTCGCGGGCATCGGTGATGGTGAAGTTGAATTCCGGGTCATGGAAGGCATTGTGCTTGAGATAGCCGTTGAGGTGGGCAGTGTTCTTGTCGCGGTCGGTGATGGTGATATCGCTGAACTTTATGAGTCCTGGCCTGATGTGTACCGAGTCGGTGCAAGAGTAGGTGGTGTTGGTGTATCCCACCTTCAGGCTGAAGTCCTCGGCATAGATATCGCCCATGAGGTCGATGGTCTTGAAGTTGCCATATAGCACTGCGTGGCCCGACACTTGCCCGTGCACCTCGTCGGTAAACGCCTCCATGAAGGGTTTCATAAACTCAACGTTGGCTTTGTTGGCGTCAAACTCGAGGTACAACGAGTCGGACGCGGCAAAAATCTCGCCGTTGATGTAGGTGTGCTCTCCGTTGCTTTGCGCGAGGTCGCATCCCAGCACCACTCCAGTGTTCTCGCTGTCGAAGTGGCTCTCAATCTCGGCGTCACCCATTGGCGCGCCGTTGTAGAAGAGATTGTCGACATGCAGCCTGGGCGCAGTGCTCAGGCGTGGGTGGCCCGAGTAGACGTCGGCAACCACCAGGTCGCCCGTTGCCACGCCGCCAAAGTTGACGTGGTTGATTTTCAGCGTCTCGAAGATGTAGTCGAGGTGAATGTTCTTGAGCGACACCAGGAGCTCATCGTCGGGGTCATGCGACACTTTTCCGGCAATCTTTATGAACTGGTCCTCACACGAGCCCTCTATTCCGTCGACCTCCACGACACCATTCTCATAGTCGAGGCTACCGTTGTGCACGTCCCACACGGTGTCGTTAACCACCACCTCGGTGGGATTGATGCCCACGTGCGTCTTGAACTTGCCGTTGCTGTCACGCCCCAGCAATGCCGATAGGTTGACGTTGCCGTGATAGTCGGTCTCGCGGTTGAACACCCAGTTGAGGTTGGCATCCACGCAGTCGTTCACGGCGTTGGCATCGAGGTTCAGGGCAATGTTGCCTTTCTTGTTGGGGAAGATGGTGTGTGCGCTCAGCATCACGTTGTCGCTCGATTCATCCTTAGCGACGTGAAGCGAAGTTCCCTCAATAATCTTGTTCCCCTGCTGGAGATAGGGCACATTGACATCGGCCTGCAGGTCGCTCTTCGCCTCGTTGAAGTGGCCGTCGATGGTTGCTTTGTAAACGATTTTCACTGGCAACTCCACATAGGAAGAGACAAACGACTCAAACTCCTCGTTGGGGTCGAGCACGAAGTTGAAAGTGAAGTCGTTGTCGCCCCTGGTGGGCTGTGTGTGCCCGCTCATGAACTGCGGGAAGCACTTGGCAGCCATGTTCTTGATGGCAGGGACAATGGTGTTGAAGTCAAATCGTCCGTTCACCGAGCCGTGCAGGAAGTCGGTGTTCAGTTCTATGTGCTGCGGGTAGTTGTTGCGGTCCACGTCGAGGGCGAAATTCTTGAGATGGAATCCCTTGCCCGTGTTGCTGTTGACAAACGACACATCGTCGATGTTGACATTTCCCGCGAGATTGTTGATGTTGTTACCCGTCACGTTGCCTGTCATGTTCACGTTCAAGGCACTGGCAGGATACTTGCTTGTGATGTTCAGCTTCGCCAGGTTCACATTCTGTGCCACCAGGTTGAAGTTGTAGTAAGAGTCCTCACCATTGAGCACCGCCTTGCCGTCGAGGTTGACTTTTCCGTTGGCATCGTTGATGGCAAAGTTGCCGCTGTAGTTGTTATGGTCGACATCGACATCGGCAACAATGTTGTGATACCTGTAGCCCTTGAGGTCAACGTAGTCGACATTGGCCTTGACGTTGCCCATGAGAGAGTTGTCGGCAAGGATGGTTCCGTCGACGATGGCGTCGGCGCTCACCGAGCCCAGCAACTGGGTCTTGTCGATGAGTGTGCCCAGCGCAAGGTCGTGTGTCACCACATGACCCTTGATTGTCTTGCTGGTGCCGCCATGATACTCACCGTCGAAGTCCACATTGCCCAGTGCCGTTCCCACCTGTGCGTTGGCGGTCAGGTCGTTGATATTGCCCCGCGCATTGCCCTTGACAGTCACCTTTCCGCTCTTGTCGAGAATCTCCTTCACCTTGGGTGGCAGAGTGGTGAACGACTGCGCCAGTTGCGCCACATCGGGGGCTTGAGCGGTGAGGTCGATATTCTTGATGTCGAAGTTCAGGTTCTTGATGTCGCGCAGGTTCTGTGCCCCACCCTCCAGGTCGAGGTTGAGCCCACCGTTCATTGCCTGCAGCTGTAGCTGTCCCACCTGCATGACGTCGCGCTGGAGGTCGGCACTCAGGTTCTTGCCGTTGAGGGTGATAGTGCCGCTCTTGTCGATAACGTTTTGCACGCCCTGCGGCAACTGGGCGAGGCCATGGGTGAGTCGCGAGAGTTCGCTGCCGCTCGCCTTGAGGTTGACATGGTCGAGGTCGAGCACCAGAGCGCTGGGGCTGCGGTAGTTGGTGGCAGTGCCGGCGATGTCGAGGTCCACTCCGCTGGTCTTGACGTTGAGCCGCTGCACGTCGAGGCGGTCGAAGGTGGACGAGGCGTCCATGCTCAGATTGATGCGCTCGTTTAGTTGTGCCAGTTTGGGCTCAAAGGTCTTGAAGTCGGCAGGCGTTACATAGTTGTCCTCGAGGTGCAGCTCGAGCGGTGCCACTTTTATCTCGTTGATGGCGTTCTTGAGCGATGAGTAGTGGAAAGTGGTGGCAGCCGGAGCAATGCGCGTGCCAGGCAGTTCCACCACCAGGTCGCTAATCTGGGTGCGCGTGTCGTCAATCTTGAACTTGCCACTCAAGCGCTTCAGTTCCAGCCCGTTCTGCTCGTTGAAAGCGAGGCGGTTGACGTTGACAATGAAGTCGTTGTTCTTGATGCGCGGGAACTCAAGGTCGGCAGTCAACCCTGTCACATGCAAGTGATTAGGGTCGAACCGTCCCGCCGCCTTGCGGGGCTCGTTAAGCACATCGTAGGCGATGTCGCAGTTGCGCAAGATGGCGTTGTTGATTCTCACATCGTAGGGCTTGGGCGGCTGGTCGGGCTTGGGCTTGAACTTGTCGATGATGAACTGCAGGTTGGTGGGACTGTCCTTGTCGGGGCGCGTGACAGTGCCATGCAGCCCGTCGACCTCGGCAAAGTTTATCACAATCTTGCGGTTCACCACCAGGTCGTAGAGGCTCACCCCGGCGCCCAGTTTGTCCACCTTGATGAGGTCGCCCCCTTGCTGGTCGGGGATGTTCACCCCCTTGAGCACCACCTGGTTGAAAGGCGAGATGCTCAAGTTGTCGATGGTGACATCGGTCTCGAGGAACTTGCTTAACTCCCGCTCGCCTATCGCCTTGATCTTGTTCTGGAAATAGGGCATACTCACAGCCAGATAGACGGCTCCATAGCCAGCGACCAGCAGCACGACCACCGTCATGATGATCGCACGCAAGGTGTTGTAGGTCCATCTAAAGGCTTGACTCATAGTACCAGGAGCTTCACAAGTTTCTAAAATATGGTGCTGTATTGATTAGAATGGCAAGCCTTCGTCGTCGGTATCTTCGTATGACTCAAGTGGCTTGTTAAGAGCCTCACACTCCTTGAGCCACAACGCACTCGAGGCGTCGCTTGGCATGCGCCAGTCGCCGCGCGGCGAGAGGCTCACGCTGCCCACCTTGGGACCATCGACCGAGCAGGAACGCTTGAACTGCTGGTTGAAGAAGCGGCGGGTGAAGGTGGTGAGCCATTTCTTGATTGTCTCGTCGTCGTAGTTGCCCGCAAATGCCTTCTGCGCCAGCAGGAATATCTTGCGTGGCCCAAAGTTGTGTCGAATCATGTTGTAGAGGAAGAAGTCATGGAGTTCATAGGGTCCCACGAGATCTTCGGTCTTCTGCTTGATCTCACCGTTCTCGGCAGGAGTGAGCTCGGGACTGATGGGAGTGTCGAGCACGTCGAGCAAGGTGTCGCTGGTGGTCTTGTCGCCACTGGCTGCTGCCTTACCTGCCATCCATCGCACGAGGTGACGCACCAGGGTCTTGGGGATGCTGCCGTTAACGTTGTACATCGACATGTGGTCGCCGTTATAGGTGCACCATCCCAGAGCAATCTCCGAGAGGTCGCCAGTGCCGAGCACCAGGGCATTGACCTTGTTGGCATAGTCCATGAGAATCTGTGTGCGCTCCCGCGCCTGGCTGTTCTCATAGGTCACGTCGTGCACGTTCTTGTCGTGCTCCAGGTCCTTGAAGTGCTGCTCCACGGCGGGAACAATCGAAATCTCCCTCATGCTCACGCCAAGCGACTGCATTAGGGTGATTGCATTGTCGTGGGTGCGGTCGGTAGTGCCAAAGCCAGGCATCGTGATTCCCCAAATGTTGCTGCGGTCCCATCCCAGCCTGTCGAAGGCCTCGACGGCCACGAGCAAGGCGAGAGTAGAGTCGAGTCCGCCCGAGATGCCCACCACGAGGTGGTTGATGTGGGTGTGCTCGAGGCGGCGCATCAGTCCCAATGCCTGGATGCTGATAATCTCCTCGCAGCGACTGTCTAGGTCGTCCTTGTCGGTAGGCACGAAGGGCATTCGCTTGACGGGGTGCAGCAACTCAAGTTCCTGCAACTCCATGCAGCAAAAATATGGATCGCTGTAGATGTCGAACATTGTGCTCACCGGTTCGCATGGCTCGCTTGCCATGTCGCGGCAATCCATGAAACTGGTGCTCACGCGACGCTCGTTGTTCAGCGCCTCGATGTCGATGTCCATGACCTGCAACTGCGGCTCTCTTGAGAATCGGTCGCCCTCGCACAGGATGTTACCATTCTCGGCTATGATAGCGTTGCCGCCAAAGACGAGGTCGGTCGACGACTCGCCATAGCCTGCCGAGGCATAGACATAGGCTGCTATGCAGCTCTTGCTCTGCTGCTGAATGAGACGCATCAAGTTGGCATGCTTGCCTATCAACTCATTGCTTGCCGAGAGGTTGACAATGACGTTGGCGCCACGCAACGCCGTATTAGTGCTGGGAGGAATGGGAACCCACAGATCCTCACACACCTCAACGGCAATGCTGGCATCGCCCATCGAGAAAACCAGGTTGTTGCCAAACTTGCCCTCTTCGGGTGCTGGACGTCCGCTACGGAACCAGCGCTTCTCGTAAAATTCTTTATAGTTAGGGAGATAGGTCTTAGGAACATACCCTTTAATTTTACCATTATGGATAAAGACGGCGCAGTTGAAGAGTTCGTTGCCGCGCATCACTGGTGCTCCCACCACAACAGCCATATTGGTGCCGCTGGTTTCGTCGCTAATCCTGCGGAGTGCATCTTCGGCCTCATGGAGCAGAGTGCTGTTGTGGAACAAGTCGCCACAGGTATAGCCGGTTATCGAGAGCTCGGGAAAGACGATAAGATCAACGCCCTGCTCATGAGCCTTGCCTATCATCTCGAGAATGTTTTTCAAGTTGAAGTCCACGTCGGCAACGTTCACGCGAGGCACAGCCGCCGCCACCCTCAAGTAGCCATATCCAGTCTTTGTTTTATTACTATAGTCCATAAGAATACTTAGTATATTTATATTAAACCTACAAAGTTAAATAGATATTTTGAAATTAGCACAACAACACCCCACAATTAAACATTTTTTTTCGTTTGCCAAGTAGTTTCAATACTACTTCAATACTGCCACGAGAAAAAATTAGCGAGTAATTGGTGGAAAATAGTGTTGAAATCAGTAACTTTGCGGTGAGAGAGAAAAAAACAGTAATTATCGATGCTATGAAACAGGAGAAAACTATGCATTCAGTCAATATTAATTGCTTGCGGGTGTGGATTGTAGTGCTGCTGTGCCTAATGGTAGTGTCGCCAGCAGTGATGGCGCAGAGGCACAAGACACTGCGCGAGTGGGGGTTCCCAACCGGAATTTTTGAGACCGGAAAATATAACGCCATTACCGATGTGCCCGGTGTTACTGTGGGTCATGTGACCTGCATCGAGGGCGACAGCATTCGCACTGGCGTGACGGCTATTGTGCCGCATCAGGGCAACATCTTCAGCAACAAGGTGCCAGCAGCAATCTATGTGGGGAATGGATTTGGCAAACTCGCTGGAGTTACTCAGGTGCGCGAACTGGGCAACATAGAGACCCCTGTGATTCTCACCAACACACTGAGCGTGGCGGCAGGCATTGAAGGCGCCATACGCTACACCCTCATGCAGCCTGGCTGTGAGAACGAGAGATCGGTCAACGCCGTAGTGGGCGAGACCAACGACGGGCATCTGAATGACATACGCCAGATGCGCGTGACACCGCAAATGGTGATTGACGCTATCACCAGCGCTCACGGCGGGCCAGTAGAACAAGGCAACGTGGGTGCCGGGACAGGCACGATATGCTTTGGCTTCAAGGGTGGAATAGGCACCTCATCGCGAGTACTGCCCGCATCGCTGGGCGGTTACACCGTGGGGGTGCTGGCGCAGACCAACTATGGCGGAATCCTTGAGATTGACGGAGTGCAAGTGGGACAGAAACTTCAAAAGCACGATTTCATAAACCACGTGCGCAAGAGCGAGAACGTGGATGGCTCGTGCATGATGGTGGTGATTACCGATGCTCCGCTCGACAGCCGCAACCTCGAGCGCGTTGCCAAGCGTGCCATGATGGGAATGGCAAAGACTGGCGGCATAGCCAGCAACGGCAGCGGAGACTATGTGATAGCCCTCTCGGTAGCCCCCGAGAACCTCATCGGCGACAAAGCCAAACTGCTCACCACCACCGTGCTTGCCAACAGCCAGATGTCGCCCATTTTTGCCGCCACTATCGAGGCCACTGCCGAGGCACTGTTGAACTCGCTATTCATGGCCGAGAGCATGACTGGGCACAACGGCAACCATGTAGACGCCCTGCCAGTAGATCAAGTCCTGGAAATGCTACGCAAGCGATAGATAGTCATTCAAGGTTCTAAAGTTGGTTGAGGCTTTTGCAAAAGGTGGAAATTGCGTCAATGTAGGGACAACGCGTGCGTTGTCCGAAGAAAACAAACTCACTAATTACCAAATATCTGCTCTAGCGGACAAGGCACGCCTTGTCCCTACAAAATGAGAATTCCCGTGCGTCACATGACGTACGAAAAACAATTGTATATCAATGTGATAAAGAAATATGGCGTTTGTCATACTCCCCCCCGCCCCCTCTTTCAGCATCAATGGGCTGCGCCTCACCAATGCCAAAACAAGTTTTGCCGCTGGCTTCGGCTTGCACCATTGGTCTATCTTAGAGGGGGAGTTGGTTAGAAAACCAAAGTTTTGCGACAGTCTTAACTAACTTCCAAAACCTAAGGATAGTCAGTTATATTATTTTATGGCTCAAGGTTGCTCACACGGTCGACGGCGTTGCCGCGGGTGTTGAGGCCCTTGTAGGCGTTGTTCATGTCGTCAAGCGAGATGGTGATGCGGCGGTTCACGTGGTAAGGATTGCGCTCCTTGTCATGCATTGAGAACCACTCATAGGTCTGCGCCAGGTAGAAAATCCTTGCCGGACGGCCGTGGTTCACCCCTGGCAGCCAGTCGTAGCGCAGCAGTCGGTCGTTTCCTGCCTCCTTGAGTTCCTCCACTACCCTCTTCGACTGAGAGATGGGAATAGCCTCGTCGGCAGTGCCATGAATAATCCAGAACGGCACTCTGCCCAGCCCCTGCACATCCTTTAGCGTGCATCCGCCACACAGCGCCATAGCCGCCGTTACCTTCTCGGGGTAGGTGCCCACAAAGTCCATCGTTCCATAGCCTCCCAGACTCATTCCCAGCACATAGACCTTGCATGGGTCAACACGATAATGGTCGATCACCCAGTCAAGGATGTTGCTAATCTTTTCAGGATTCCAGCTGCCGCCAGGATTTTGCGGCGTGATAACCATAGCCTCGACGTGCCGTCCCATAGAGATTGCCTCCATCACTCCATACTTGAGCGAGCGGTTCATGTCGCGGCCGCACAAACTTTGCCCATGCAGGAAGATTATCACGGGGAACAGGTCGTCGGGGTAGTCGTAATATTCGTTGGGCGCATATAGCCAGAAGTCGTAGGCATCGGGCACCTTGTTGCGCATCGCCGCCATCTTGCCCTGCTGAGCCTGAACCAGTTGCAGCGAGGCAAGGACAACAGCCAATAATATAATGAGAGCCTTTTTCATGATTTATCGTGTTTTTTCTTGATTATTAAAGCATTGCGTTGCAGACCCGCGAGCTTGGCTCGCTTCACTGCGCTGTGCGAGAAGAGACTGCTGAACTGCTCTTGCGTCATCGCAAGAATCTCGTCGAGCGTGAGCGACAGCAGCTGTGGCTTGGGCTGGAACTCAGGCGTGGTGTTGCCCTGGGCATCGCGGTTGTGAGGGCAGCACTTCTGGCACTCGTCGCAGCCATACACATGGTTGCCTATCACCCCTTCCACCCACTGCGGCAAGTCGCCCTTGTGCTCAATGGTGAGGCACGAGAGGCACCGGCGCGCATCCACCGCCTCGCCACAGCGCAGGGCACCGCTGGGGCAAGCCCTCTCGCAAGCGCGGCACTGCAGGCAGTGGTCCAGGCAAGGCTCGTCGGGGTCGAGATCGAGAGTTGTCACCAGTACCCCCAGGAAGAAATAGGACCCCTTGCCAGGGATTATGAGCTGGTTGTTCCACCCCTGGAACCCCACTCCCGCGCGCTGCGCCCAGTAGCGCTCACGCAGCGGGGCCGAGTCGACACAGGCCCTTGACAGGCAGCCCGTTTCCCGCTCGATAAACTCCCCCAGTTGCCACAAGCGCTGCTTCATCACCTCGTGGTAGTCGCAACCGTAGGCATAGTAGGCCAGTTGCGGTGCCTCCCTGGGCTGGAACACCTGCGGGTAGTAGTTCATCGCTACCACTATCACGCTCTTGGCACCCTCGAGCAACAACTCCGGATTGTCGCGCACCTCCTGGTGGTTCTGCGCCCATGCCATGCATCCGTTCTTGCCATCGTCGAGCCACTGTGAGTAGCGCTTAGCCGCCTCATCGTCGATGCGTCGAGCCTGGGCGATGCCACAAGCGTCAAACCCCAGCGTGCGAGCCATATCCTTGATGCGCGACTT
>ONIY01000036.1:0-36021 GCA_900318065.1 uncultured Prevotellaceae bacterium | reverse complement strand
AACTTATATCCCTTGTGCTGCAGCCACTCAATGGCTCGCGGCAGGGCATATTTCATGTTGCGCTCCGCCTTTAGCGAGTCGTGGAACACGATTATCGAGCCATTGCGGGCATAGCGCTTCACGTTGGCAAGCACCTGCTCGGGCTTGAGTTTCTTGCTGTAGTCGCGCGACACCAGGTCATACATGATGATGGTGAACCTGCCCCTGAGCACCTTGCTCTGCGCCCACCGCAGCAAGCCGTGCGGAGGACGGAACAGCGGCGACTGGATGAGTTCGTGAGCCTTGAACACATTGTGCAGATAGGCCCTCGTGGTGGTGTGCGCCCCCTGCACATGATTCATGGTGTGGTTGCCCACGCTGTGTCCTCTCCGCCTCACCTCTTCCAGCAGTTGAGGATTTCGTGCCACATTGTCGCCCACCATGAAAAACGTTGCCTTCACGCCATAGCGGTCGAGAGTGTCGAGCACCCACGGCGTGACCTCGGGGATGGGTCCGTCGTCAAAGGTGAGATACACCGTCTTGTGCCGTTTCTGAATCCTCCAGATGGTCTCAGGAAACAACATGCGGTAAAGCAATGGTGGACGTTCGATGAGCATGATTATCTTTATTTAAGTTTCTATTGTAATGATTAGAGTAGTTAAACAGCTGTGTATCAATTCCCCCTCTAAGATAGAGGGGGGGGGAGCTTATCGCCTGATATTGAGAGGTTTTGATGTACATAATCACATTAGAAACTTGAATTATCTTTATTTCTTCACAAACCAACACCACCGCGGGAGTGTTCACTGCCCACTGGTGGTGTTGTGTTGAGGTTGTCAATCCTTGTTATTGAGCAAAACTATCGATATTGAACATTTGTTCCTGGTCGGGAGCTTCAAGAGCCTGTGCCTCGGCTTGAGCTTGTGCCTGAGCCTGTGCTTGCGCCTGCGCTTCCATAATCTTGTCGCGCTCGTCGTAGGTCATGGTGAGCACTTTCACAAACTCGGGTGAGATGGTCTTGCCAGCAACCGAAACACTCTTGAACTTGTTCACAAGCTGGTTAATGCCCGAGGCATTAACAATGCGGTAGCTCTCAAAGAGCGAAGGAATCACCTGATGAACTATTGCCAGGTCGTTATTAGACATGCGGTCCTCAAGACCTTGACTCTGCAACTGCTCGTAGTAGATAGCATATTTTGCATATCTCACAAGTTCGCCCTCAATGACTTTAGCAGCCTTAGAGAGTGCCGACTTACTGTTGCCGTAGACGCCAATGTTGGCATAACTTTGTGCCACATATAGACCCAGAGCGCTCTGGTAAGGACAAACCTCCACTGGCAGTTTCTTGCCCATGAGGTCGAGCACGGTCTCGGCCTTCTTGTAGCGGTCGGCGGCACGAGCCTGGTCGCCAGCCTCGGTAGCAGCATCACCCTCGGCACGCAAGGCATCGGCAAGAGAGAGCATAGCGCTGCGAGTGGTTGTCACCATGCGGGTGACAGTCTCGTCGAGGTAGATGTCGCCAGCCTTGGCCTTATCGAGACCACCCCACTTGAACTTCTTGGTCACGATGTCATACATCTTGTCGGTGTTGCAAGGCTTGTCAAATCCACCCTGGTCGGCAGGAGTGTAGATGGGCGAAATCTGATAGGCCATACCAGTGTTGAGCATGTAGGGCGAGAATCCCAGGAAGAGGCTCTCGGGAATGGTAGTGGCAAAGTAGACTGGTCGCTTCCATCCCTGAGCGATACTGCTCGAGATGAGGTCGATAATCATGGTCTGACTTGCACTCATTCCTCCACCAGCAGCTTGAGCCAGGTTAATGTTGATGCTGTCGACAGCATTCTCACGCATCGACTCAGGAATCACTCCTGCTGCAATGGCTGCGTCGACGTTGGTGGGGATGAAAATCTTGGTGTCGGCAAACACAGGTTCGCCATATTGGTTATTCCTGTAGGTGTCGTCGTTATAATAGTCCTTGAATAACTGGTCGGCCGAGACGGGAGCAGCCGATTCATTCACGAAATAACCATACTGTCGCTTGTCGTAGGCATAGGTCTCGGCATCGGCATGCATGGGCAGCGGCTTGCTGTCGTAGGAAGCACGCTGCATCTGGGCGATGTACCAGTCGGTAGCCAGGTAGCTCAGGTTCACGGCACGCACGTCGGTGCGCACTCCCTCTACCTCTTGCAGGTACCACAACGGGAAGGTGTCGTTATCACCGTTACAGAAGATGATTGCGTTCTTGTCGACGCTCTGCAGGTAGTTCTCACCAAAGTCGCGTGCGCAGTAGCGTCCCGAGCGGTCGTGGTCGTCCCAGGTTTGGCTCACCATCTGCAATGGCACGGCCACGCCTATCAAGGCTGCCACACCGGCGAGAGCCACTGCCAGTGCGCCATGCGACTCCTGGGCAACAGCCTCTTTCTCCTTATCATCTTTTTTCTTCTTGCCAATGAAGTGCATAGCGCAACGCCACAGTGCCGCGATGCCCATGCCTATCCAGATGGCGTAGGCATAGAACGAGCCGGCGTAGGCGTAGTCGCGCTCACGAGGCTGGCTGGGCGTTTGGTTCAGGTAGAGAACAATAGCGATGCCTGTCATGAAGAACAGGAAGAACACTACCCAGAACTGCTCGATGCCCTTCTTACCTGAGAACGCCTGCCACAGCAAGCCAATGATGCCAAGCAGCAGCGGCAGCATGTAGAACACATTGTGGCCCTTGTTGCCAGTGCCGTAGTCCTCGGGCAGGAACTGCTGGTCGCCCAAGCGTGGATTGTCGATAAACGAGAGTCCGCTAATCCAGTTGCCACGTGTCACGTCGCCAGGACCATTGCTCTGGATGTCGTTCTGACGTCCGGCAAAGTTCCACATGAAGTAGCGCCAGTACATGTAGTTGAGCTGGTAGCTGAAGAAGAACGTGAGGTTATCGTTTATTGTGGGCTTGTTGACAGTGGCCGTTTGCGCTGTATTACCAGCCTCATCAACAGAAACTGTTGCAGTAACTGGCTCTCCCACCTCTTCCTCGCCAAGCAGGCTGGCATAGTCCTGGGCATGGGCACCGCTGTGGATGCGTGGGAAGAGCATCTGGGTCTCGGGAGCATATTTCACATCTTCGTTGGGACCCAGGTCTACATACTCGTTGGGCTGACCTTCCTCGGTCTTCACCACGCGAGTGTACTTGTGTGAGCCCTCGCTAACGACGGGCTTGCCGTCGGGACCACGCAGCACTGGCGAAGCATAGGTGTTGCCATAGATGAGTGGCGACTTGCCATACTGGTCACGGCTCAGATAGCTGGTGAGTGCGAAGGGGCTATTGGGTGAGTTCTCATCGAGAGGCAGATTGGCACTACTGCGAATGAGCACGAGCGCATAGCTCGAGAAACCAATGAAAATCATCATCATGCTCAGGATGATGTTGCTGTAGAGGCGTGGCGAGAGACGCTTGGCAAAGCCAAAGAGGAACACTGCAGCGCCCACAATCAAGATGAACGGCAGCAACAGGCCATCGCCTATCATGAGCATTCCCGAGAACACGATGCTCAGGAACACCGACAACTTCTTGAGCGTCTCGCTCTTGTCGCGGTGCAACTCAAAGAGGGTCCATGCAAAGATTGCAAGCAGCAGCAGTGCATAGATGAGCACACCACTGTTGTAACTCATGTGCAGGGTGTTGACAAAGAAGCGCTCGAAGTAACCACTCATCTCGATGAAACCTGGTTCCAGGCCGTAGAGGATGAGAACAATTACCACAAACGAGATGAGCAACGTGATGAGTGAGCCCTTAGCGGTGCTCTCTTTAGTCTTGCGATAGTAGAATATCAACGCAATGGCTGGGATGGCAAGCAGGTTGAGCAGGTGCACTCCCAGCGACACGCCAAAGACGTAGGCTATCAGTATCAGGTAGCGGTCGCTGCTGGGACTCGAGGCGCGGTTCTCCCACTTGAGGATGAGCCAGAACACCAGCGCGGTGCAGAACGACGAGAAGGCATAGACCTCGGCCTCTACTGCCGAGAACCAGAAGGTGTCGCTCCAGGCATAGGCAAGCGCTCCACACAGGCCGCTGCCCATTACCACCAGGTACTGTGCCAGCGACATTTCCTCGTCGTCGCGCTTTACCACAAGTTTCTTCACCAGGTGGGTGATGGTCCAGAAGAGCAGCAGGATAGTTGCCGCACTCAAGATTGCCGACATGGCGTTGACGCACTTGGCAACCGCCATCACATCACCGCCGGCAAAGTTGGCTGCAAAGCGTGCCGCCAGGATAAACATGGGGTTGCCGGGTGGGTGGCCTATTTCTAGTTTATAACCTTGTGAGATAAATTCTGGGCAGTCCCAGAAGCTTGCTGTGGGCTCGATGGTAAGCATGTAGGTGACTGTTGCCACCAGAAAAACCAGCCAGCCCAGCGTGTTGTTGATAATGTTATACTTTTTCATCCTGTCAAATTAGATGTATTAATGATTTCGCGTCTAAAAAACCTACAAAGGTAAGTATAAAAATCTAAAAACACGCCACTCGGGCACCATTTAGGCAACTACTTAATTAAAATTAACGAATAAAATCGCTCAAGCACACCGTTTTTGGGGTGGCGATGAAGTTTTTTTTGTAATTTTGCGCACTCTATGGAATATTACTGTGGCATAGAAATTATTGAGCAGCTCACACTGGACTGCTGCAAGGTGATGGTAGCCAGCGTTAAACCTCTAAACACCAGCGAGATGATAGAGGCTGTGCTTGCACGATTGTCGCCCTCCAGGCGCGACAAGACGATGCGTTACCGCCACCTCAAGGGCAAGGCGCTGAGCGCTGGCGCGGGACTGCTGCTCGACTACATGCTGCATGACTATGGCCTGCGCGAGCGCGACATGCGTTATGAAGTGGGTGAGCATGGGAAACCGTCGCTCAAAGAGCACCCCGAGCTGCACTTCAACCTCTCGCACAGCGACACGCTTGTGGCGTGCGCCCTGGGGCAGTGCCCTGTGGGGGTCGATGTTCAGCACATTGTAACGCTGCGCGACAGCCTGGTGCAGTACACCATGAGCCGCGAGGAGATTGACGCGCTCAACGCAATGGAGAGCGACGAGGACAAGGCATTGTTTTTCACCCAGTTGTGGACCCTCAAGGAGAGTTATGCCAAGGCCACTGGGCGTGGACTGACCCATGAGTTCCCCGCCTTTGCCATAGGCAGTGACAACAAGGTCAAAGCGCTGTCGCGACTCACTCCGCCAGCCACTTTCAGGCTCATCAACCTGCAAGATGCCGTGGCAGCAGTAGCAATGAAATATTAAGTGTTAAGTGTTAAGTGTTAAGTTGCGCCTGCGGCGTGGAGATTGAAGATTGAGGATCGAAGATTGAGGATAGAGAATCGGGGTTTCGAGCGGTCGAGCATTCGAGCGCCCTCTCCCCTCTCCCCTCTTCCCTCTTCCCTCTTCCCTCTCCCCTAAATTAAAGACTTGAATATGCAATACTTAGGCGAACTCATATCGATAGGCGTAGCGTTCTCGTGGACTGCGACTGCATTGCTAAGCGAGATGGGCAGCAAGCGCATGGGCAACGTGACGCTAAACTTCACTCGCATGGCCATCACGCTCATCTTCTCGGCAATCCTGTTCTGGATTGTCACAGGCAGTCCGCTGCCAGCACACGCAAGCAGCGAAGCCTATCTGTGGATGATGCTCTCGGGACTAGTGGGATATGTGATAGGCGACTTCTGCCTCTTTCAGTGCTACATCATCATTGGGTCGAAGTTTGGGCAGCTGTTCATGACTCTGGCACCCATCACCGCCGCCATCATGGCGTGGGTCACGCTGGGACAGTCGATCAAGCCCATGGGCATCATAGCCATGCTCGTCACCCTCACTGGCATCGCCATCACTGTGCTGGGACGCGGCGACAACTCGCATCGTCTCTCACTCAAGCTGCCACTCAATGGCGTGCTGTTTGCCATTGGCGCCGCAGTGTGCCAGGGAGTGGGACTGGTGCTCAGCAAGATAGGCATGAACCACTATGAGGCATCGATGACAACTCCCTGCGAACCATGGATATTGCCTTTCTATGCCAACGTGTTCCGCTGCCTTGCTGGCATAACGGGATTCTTCTTGCTGCTCATGTTCAAGGAAGGGTTTCAATCGCTGCGCAAGAACATTACCGACCGCACCAGCATGACCGTGGCAACGCTCACAACCATCTTCGGGCCCTTTGTGGGAGTGGGATGCTCGCTGCTTGCAGTGCAATACACCAGCGCAGGCATCGCCAGCACCCTCATGGCGCTCACACCCATTATCATCATCCTGCCGGCATGGTGGATCTTCAAGCAACCTATTACCCCCCGCAGCGTGCTAGGCGCCATCATCTCGGTAACAGGAGTGTCGCTGTTCTTTCTGTTTTAAAAGCAGCTGAGCAGTTGAATAGTTGAGTAGTTGAGTAGTTGAATAGTTGAATAGTTGAGCAGTTGAATAGTTGAGCAGTCGAGCGGTCGAGAAATCGCACATTTGGTTAGATTTGCGCGCGATTTTAACCAAATCTCGATTTTTGAGGCACATTTGGTTAGATTTGCTTTCAAATTTAACCAAATCTCAGTTTTCAATGTAAAACAAATCGTCTAACGTCACTTGACTGTTCACAATACCCGAA
Source organism: uncultured Prevotellaceae bacterium (assembly GCA_900318065.1). Classification (GTDB taxonomy): domain Bacteria; phylum Bacteroidota; class Bacteroidia; order Bacteroidales; family Muribaculaceae; genus Sodaliphilus. Next base: position 29,414 of record ONIY01000036.1, on the reverse strand, counting down.
TGTTTCCCTTGCATAACCCCATAGGTTGTAACAAACGTTGTAACCAGAGACTTTCGGGTATGTGTCTCGGCACGAAACAGGGCCATGCGATTTCGAAGTTTTTTTTCATATTCGGCAGTAATAGATAATGGTTCGAGTGAGAATTTCAACTCACACAGATGAATGATTCTGTCGGCCCTCTCAATAATCAAATCTATTTGTGTCCCCTGCAAGCCTTCCTTGCCCGAACTTCGCCAAGTGCTTGACTTAGTTTCAATTGCACTTAATCCTAATGCCCTCTTAATATTTTCGACATGCCTTAATGCCACTATCTCAAAGCACAATCCTTGCCAAGCATTGACTTTAGGAGAGTTGACCATGCGCTGCCACACATTGGAATCCAGCACCGAGCGATTCTCAACAAACCGAAAATAAAACAACGTGAACATATCGGTGAGGCGATATATCATTCCTTTCTTCTTATTTCCATACTGATTATAGGCAACAATGAAATCACTGTTTATCAGGTTGGAAAGCACTTTAGTGAGAGTTCCGCCTTGACACTTCACGCTTCTAGATATTTCCTGTCGAGTACAGCCCATGTGATGCTGAGATAATAGCTTGACAACTTCTCTATAAGTCTCATTACCGCCAAAAAGGGCTCCATACAACTCGGAGAACTCATTATGCAACACTGCACCAGGGTTGAGATAAAGCATGTCGATGTTTTGCGCCAAGCTAAGCCTTGTATCTAATAGATTCAAGTAAAAAGGCACTCCCCCAAAGCACATGTAGCATTGAGCCACTTGATATCTATCCCACTCACAGTTCTTGCTCCTGAGGAACTGCTCGGTCTCGCCCAGAGTGAAAGGTTTTAGATACACTCGCGAAGTGATGCGCCCATGCAATCCACCTTGATTTTCAATAAGGTGATCTACCATCCAAGATGTTGAAGACCCACACCCCACAAAACAAATGTCACTGCGCAACATTGCCCATGTGTTCCAAAAGTCTTCTAATGCCGAGACAAATTCACTATTGCTTCCTCCCATCCATGGCATCTCATCAAGAAAAATCACCTTGCGAGAGCTGGATGGCAACTGAGAAATCAATAGTTGTAATGCATCCATGGCATCATACCAGTCCTTGAGCACTGGTTTCTGTGACAAGCCATAATTGTGTAATGCCTCGGCAAAGCGAAGCAGCTGGCGATGCTTGGGCGCACTGTGACTGCCTGTGTAATAAAAAGATAAGTGTTGGCCTAGAGTGTGATTCACCAAGAATGTTTTACCCACACGGCGACGGCCATAAATGATTACAAACTCGGCACGCGTGCTATTGTAGCAACGCATCAACTCTGCCTGCTCGCTTTTCCTGCCTATTATTGGTTCATTAATCATAATGGTATGGTTTTTATTACTGAGCGCAAAAATAAGTACTTTTGGTTAAAAAAACAAGAAAATTTAACCAAATCTCATTTTTTGAGGCACATTTGGTTAGATTTGCGCGCGATTTTAACCAAATCTTGATTTTTGAGGCACATTTGGTTAGATTTTCTTTCAAATTTAACCAAATCTTGGTTTTGTTCATTATCTTGGCGTGTACTCTTCACTAAAATAACTGAAAACTGATAACTGAAAACTGAAAACTTTTCACTACCTTTGCAAAGGTGTTCATTTTTTGCCACCACATGCTATGATTCTTGAACAACTATCAATATTGAACTATAAGAACATTGCCGAGGCCCAGCTGGAGTTCTCGCCCAAGGTGAACTGCCTGATAGGGAACAATGGCATGGGCAAGACTAATGTGCTCGATGCCATCTTCTACCTAAGCTACTGCAAGAGTTTCACCAGCGGCAACGACCACAGCGCGGCAATCAAGCACGACGCGCCGTTCATGATGCTGCAGGGCCGTTACAACCGCCGTGGCTCGGGCGAGGAAATCTCGCTCAGCGTCCAGCGAGGCAAGCGCAAGACGGTGAAGCGCAACGGCAAGGACTACAAGCGCTTGAGCGAACATGTGGGCCTGCTGCCACTGGTAATGATCTCGCCCCTCGACTGGGACCTGATTCGTGGCGGCAGCGAGGAGCGCCGCCGCCTCATGGACCAGATTATATCGCAAAGCGACAAGCAATATCTCGACGCGCTCATCCGCTACAACAAAGCCCTGGAACAGCGCAATTCCATGATAAGAAACGACTACCGCGACCCCTTGCTCTATGAGACCGTGGAGCAAGTGCTCTCGACCACAGCCACCGTGCTGCACAGGGCGCGCCAGCAGTGGCTCGACGAGTTCACCCCCATCTTCATGCGCTACTACCACGCCATTGCTGGCGACAACGAGCAGGTGCGGCTGAGCTACAAGAGCAACGTGGGCGAACTGTCGATGCAGCAAGTGCTCAACGCCAACCGCGACCGCGACATGATAATGGGCTACACCACGCGTGGCGTGCACCGCGACGACATCGACCTGTGGCTTGGCGACCACTCGATGCGTAAAACCGGTTCGCAAGGCCAGTGCAAGACCTATACTATCGCCCTGAGGATGGCTCAGTTTGAGTTCCTAAAGAAGTACACCCGCACCACCCCCATCCTGCTGCTCGACGACATCTTCGACAAGCTCGACGAGTCGCGCGTGGTGAGCATCATCAACGTGGTGAGCAACACCCAGAACTTTGGGCAAATCTTCATTACCGACACTAATCGCACCCACCTCGACGAGATCATCGCCCTCATGAGTGGCGACTACGCCATGATGACAGTAGACAACGGCACCATCACGCCCATCGCAAGCCGCCAGGAGGAGGCACACCCATGAAACGCAGCGATGCCAAGTCGATAGCCGAGATAATAGGCGACTTCATGCAGCAAGAAGACATTGAGGCCACCATGCTCGAGCACAAGGCGCTCTCAATGTGGGCGCAAGTGGTGGGGCCTGGAGTGAACCGTCTCACCACCGAGCGATATGTCGACGAGGGAGTCATCACCGTCAAAATCTCCTCGGCAGCCCTGCGCAACGACCTCATGCTCTCACGCACCGCTATCATCAACCAGCTCAACCAGCTCGTGGGCAAGCCGGTGATAAGAGAAATCATCTTCAGGTAACTGTTCAGAACGCTAAACAGAACGGCAAAAAATGCCAAGCACGATTGATGAAACCTTAACACTTAACATTTTACACTTAACACTTAGAGAAATGGACTTCAACATCTCACACCCCTTCCACTGCTCGCTGCCCGTGCAGCTGCGCTTCAGCGATATCGACACCCTGGGACATGTCAACAACTCGGTGTACCTGAGCCTCTTCGACCTGGGCAAGAGCGACTATTTCCAGCGGGCGGCTGCCGAGCGGCAGGACTGGAACAACGTGAACGTGGTGATTGCCAACATCAACATAAACTTCCTGCATGAGACACATTTCGACGAGCCGCTGGTGGTGAAGACCCAGGTGGACCACGTGGGCAACAAGAGCTTCACCGTGGTCGAGACCCGCACCCCAGCCCCCCTCCCCCAGCACTGGCGCGACTGCTTCGCCACCTTCGAGGGAAGGGAGATGTGACTATATTTCAAACGGCTACGACTAAAGAACCAAACATAATTTCCCAATTCTCCAGCAATGAAACTGTCACCTTATATAAAAGATTTACTTGCAAAGCAATGTGGATGTGGCCTTAACACATCCAGCGACTGCACTGTGCTCGCACTCGACATTGAGACTCGCACACGAGAGCACATGGGTGCCAACACCATCAAGCGGCTGCTGGGATTCATCGACGACGAGCGACAACCACGCGTTACTACGCTTAACATAATTGCCCAATATTTAGGCTACAAGGACTGGGACACCCTCAAGCTGGTGGACGATGAGAAGGGAAACTCCATTTTTGGTGAAACCGAAAATGAAATAAACATCTCCCAGCTCGAGCCGGACGCTGAAATTGAGATAACTTACCAGCCTAATCGCCGACTGGTAATCAAATTCCAAGGTGACAACACCTTCTTGGTTACCGAGAGCGAGAACAGCAAGCTGCACGTGGGCGACATTATTGACGTTGACCATATCGTGAGAGAATATCCACTGCTAGTGAGCGAAGTTGTGCGTGACGGTGAATCATTAGGCTCTTTCACAGCAGGCAAGGCACAAGGCATTGAGTTTAAACTATAACAAAGTGGACACATCTCATTTCTCTAAACCTCAATATAACATAAGCAATGCCGAGCCTCTCGATGTGAATGGTGCCACCAGCAACTGTTTCAAGATAAAACTCTATGGCAAGTGGCATTTTCTCAAGCAGCTGAAGGCAGAACTGCGCACCAATCCGCGCTATGTGGCGGCAATGCACAAGGAGTTTGAGACAGGCTACAACCTCGACCACCCCCACCTGGTGCGCTACGTTGCTTGCGGCGATGACTATTTGCTCACCGAATGGGTAGACGGCATCACGCTCAAGGAGTTTGCCAATGTCAATCCTGAGTTTTTCAAGAGCAGAGCCAACACCAACCGCTTGCTCGACGAACTGCTTGACGTAGTCCAATACCTGCACTCCCACCAGATTGTCCATCTCGACCTCAAGCCCGAGAACATCCTTATCACCAGAGTGGGCAACGAACTGAAACTTACCGACCTTGGCTTCTGCTATACCGATGCTTTTACCGACACCACAGGCCGCACCGACAGCTTTGCCTCGCCCGAGCAACTCGAAGACCGAGGAGAGGTGGATGCCCGCAGCGATATCTATGCCCTGGGACGCATAATGGACAGCCTGCCATGCGCATCCCAATATCGCAAGATTATAGCACGATGCACCCAGTCCAGCCCGGCAGACCGCTACCAGAGTGTGGCCGAAATAAGGCGAGATATCAACAAGCGGCGTAGCAAGTGGGGCATTATCGTTGCCTTAACAGCAATATCATGCCTGATAGGGCTCACTGCATGGTGGATGATTCCAGCGACTGGAAATGGCAATAAGACCGACAAGAAACCAGAGCCAATCGACACCACTACAGCAGTCACCACAGTCTCCAATCAGCCCGCTGACTCTATGGCTCCAGCACCTATTAATAAAGATAAAAACACAAAATCTTTAATATCCATTCCCACTGAGCCACTAAGCACTAAGCAAGAAAAGCCCAAAAACGATATTCCAGCCACCACAGTCACCACCCCTGTGGCAACACCCACTCCTGCCGCTAAAGAAAAGCCAGTTGACATGAAAGCATTGCGCCAGGAGCTTGAAGACATAGCACGACCCATCTATAACAAGTATCTCAAGAAATATGAATCTTGGGAAACAATAGATGGATACGACAATGAGTATAGCAACGATAAAAGTAGATATCTCAGCGAAGTGGCCGACAAGTTTTTTTACCTTTGGAACACAAAATATAAAAACAGAATGCTCGAGTATGATTATAATCCCATTGCTGTTAAGGTCATGGACTCTTTCCTCATCCCCCTCGATGCTAAAGTACAATATTCTCGAAAACGTTATTAGGAATTGGACAAAGACAAATAATCTGGGCTTATTTAGAAAAAACATTTTCTACGGCTAATCCTCAAAAACAGCAACTTTGCCATCTTTTGCAGCTGAGAAAACCGTGGCTTTCCACAAAAAAATCAAATAAAGTCTTGCCAATTCAGTTATTTTAGCTACCTTTGTGGTCGAGAAAACTGTGGCTTTCCACAAAAAAATCAGACAGACTATGGAAATCAAACGCGACTATCATCTGCAAAAACTGCTTAAACGCCGTCACAACCAAATGATTAAGGTGATAACGGGCATGAGACGATGCGGTAAGTCTTACCTGGTGTTCAAATTGCTTGTCGATGCACTAAGAAACGAGGGAATTGATGACCGGCACATTATCAAGGTCAATCTTGAAGACCGCCGCAACATTGCCCTGAGAAATCCCGATGCATTATTGGCCCACATCGATAGCAAGATTAGCGACGACAAGATGCATTACATTTTGCTTGACGAGGTGCAACTGGTCGATGATTTTGAAGATGTGCTCAACAGTTTTCTGCATGTGCCTAATGCCGACGTCTATGTCACTGGCTCAAATGCAAAATTCTTGTCCAAAGACATTATCACCGAGTTTCGTGGAAGAGGAGATGAGGTTCGCATCAGGCCTCTCTCGTTCACCGAAATGCTGACCACGCGCCCTCATCAGCCGGTAGAGACTGCTCTGCGGGAGTTTATGCTCTTTGGTGGACTGCCACAGGTGGTGACCATGGACAACGACGAGCAGCGAAAAGAGTATCTTCTAAACCTCTTCACTCACACCTACCTGCGAGATATCAAGGAACGTAATAAGATAAAATCAGACTACGACCTTGAAGAACTCATCAGCATCTTGGCTTCGTCAATAGGAGGGCTTACAAATCCCCATAAACTTGCCAACACCTTCCACACTGTTAAACACAGCAATATATCTCAAGACACCATCAAAACCTATCTTGACCACCTTGAGAACGCTTTCCTGATTGAATGCGCTATCAGATATGACATAAAAGGCAAAAAATATATCAATACACCTTCTAAGTATTATTTTGAGGATTTGGGGCTGCGAAATGCGAGGCTCAACTTCGGGCAGAGTGAACAAACGCATCTGATGGAAAACCTCATCTACAATGAGCTGCGACTGCAAGGCTTCTCGGTAGACGTGGGGACTATCGACTACTATACCAATAACGAAAATGGCAAAACTCAACGCAACAAAATTGAAGTGGACTTTGTTGCAAACAAAGGGTATGACCGTGTTTACATTCAATCGGCTTTTGCCCTGCCCTCGGCCGAAAAATGGAACCAAGAACTAAGACCACTCAAGAGCATTGGCGACAATTTCCAGAAAGTTGTCATCGTGGGAGGACTGCAACCCACTTACCGCAACGACGATGGCATCCTCATTCTGAATCTGCTTGACTTCCTGCTAAAGAAACATTCATTCTGAACTGCACATCTTTTCTTGATGGAGGGGACACATTAGAGTCGCAAGGCAACATTTTGGACAATATGGATTGCCAGCTACAGCGGTTTTTTTCTTACATTTGCCCCTCAAAAGGCAAAAAAATAAATGGGAATGTAACTTTTTTGCCCTTACAGGAGCGTTTTTCCGAAGAAATTTGCTATATTTGCATTGTCATGGGCAACATGCTCACGGCATGACATAATAGAGACTGCGAATTTCGCTTTATTCTTACTGCGCGTAACTTGGACAATTACAGCACATTAAGTGATACAAGTATAAAGAGGAAAGACGCTCTTTCTTTGGCGTGTATATAGCCCGCACCAGCGGTGGGCTACTATATACCTCAAAGCGGAGTTGATGTTCCACTTCATCGTGTATCACTGGGAGTCCAAGCCCACGCGTGGTGCGATAAGCGAGAACCATCGGCTCCGCCACATTTTTTGTGCCTATACCAAACCACAAAGAACGGCGAATTAGCGAATTTGTCCTTAATAAAATTGTTTGTAATTGTGATTAATTGTTTGAATAAAAACGAAAATGGACAAAATGGACACTTGCCTACTCAGCACTATGACATAACTTTGAAAACGAAATAGATTTACTGACTAAAAAAACAATTCTCAGAATGAATTATTTTCCAAACTTATTGACGACAATTGTTGTAGTTGCAGCGTTCTGCTCTTGCTCTGGACCTACAAAGTATTCATCGGCAAATGATTCAAGCGCATCGGTTGTGGCTATAGACTCTGTTGCTGTACCCGCCGAAGTGGTGCAAGAAGAACCCGAAGTGGCAATACCCGACGAATTAGATGACTTTGTGGTTATGTCGCAAGGTGGCTATGGCGCTTATGTGAAATCACTTCCGGCTTTAGATTCCGAAAGGCTTATGGTCTATCGAGATGGTACCACCTTCACTGGAGCATACACCGACACCCCCCACTGGATAATGATAGTTGAGGACGGTCGCATAGTGGGCTATATCCACGATGAGAATGTAAGTTCAGCCTATGGTGACTATGGTGAGGGAGATGGCGATGAATATATTGAGCAAGGCACGCATGATGAGTCACTACAATCAAGTCAAGGTAACTCACAATCTAATCCCGACTGGCTACAAGGCACATGGAGATACAAAGGGACATACCAAGGAAGATATCTTGACTTGGAGTTGGTGATTCAGGGAAACAGATTAATTGACAAGTGGAATGGCACAGTAGAATATGATGGACCTTATGATTATGATGCCAATCTAAAAATTATTGCTTACAATAAAGGTCGCGACATACTACCTGTTAAGCCCGACAAGCAAGTGATTGTATTTACTGGCGATTTGTATTATACAAAATCGAGCAATAACAATAGTTCCGTTTCTAACTCTTCAAGCTCTTCTTCAACTTATTCGTTCTATAACCCAGGCAGTGTCATCGACTACTTGAAGCACCGCTACTTTGAATGCCAAGGTCTAAGAATAAAATTCAGCGATAATGGGTTTACGGTAAATGGCAACTATGGCGGTGCTGCTCCAGTCGTGAAAAGCTTTAGAGAAAACTATGCAGTTATTAATGTTAACCTCATTCCATCGGGAAACCTCACTTTCTATGTCTATCCTCATCAAGAAAAACTTGTTGATACCGATGGAAATACCTGGAGAGGGTATAAGTCGGCTGGTTATGAGTAACTCATCAAAAAATGCACATTTTTTTGAGTTTTGAAGCATAAATTGAAATGTACTGCACTACTCTTTCCATAAAAAATCAAATAAGTTATCATTTTTATTGTATTAACCATTAAAACAGAGAGATTATGAAACAATTAATCATTCCAATGTGTGCTATGTTATTATTAGCCACATCGTGCCGTAGCACAAAGAACTTTTTTAAGAGTACTGATTTGCAACAGAACACAAGCATCACCATCAACGAGAGCAACGAAATGCCTGAGTCGTTACCTGCCCAGGATGGTAAGAAATCCTATTTCTATCACTCTTTGGATAAGACGGTGATACTCTCCCCCAATTTTGAAGTGTCTAAAACAATTGCCGATTTACGCGTAATGCCTGATAAGATTGAATACTCATGCGCTTATAATGGTAATGACGATGAAATGAGCCGCAAAGCTGCTGTAAACTATGCAATCAGTCAAGCGCTTAAGATCAATGGTAATGCCGACATAATGGTTGAACCCAAATATGAAATAAAGACCGATGATGGACACATAACATCGGTGAAAGTCAGTGGATATGCTGCATACTATTGCAACTTTCGCACTGCAACTCAAGAAGACCTGAAATTGCTGAAGGAAGGAAACAAAAATGTGCAAGTGGTTTCTAAAATACCTCAACAAGAGATGCCCGACAAATAACTAACTAATGGTGGGTTCTATAAAATGCAAAATTGTAATGAATGGTTTCGGCTGTATTTGGACTCTGTCTGGCATCTTTTGCCTCAAATACCGCTCGAGCAATTTACAGAACCCACCTAATGTAAATACAATATTATTTTCAATATAATCATCTTAAAACTTTACTACAATGAAAAAAATATTTTTATCAATTTTGGTTTCGCTCACAGGTCTGTGTGTATTTGCTCAAAAGGGACAAGTGGGTGCGGGCTTGAATTTTAACTACACCCCAAGTCTTGAAAGCGGGCTTTCGCTTAACAACTTTGGTCTTTCGGCTAAATTGCAGTATGGTTTTACTAATGCTTTGCGTGGTGAATTGCTTGTAGGATATGACTTTAAAGATCAAGGGGTTGGACTATTCCATGCATCTGCAAACTTACATTATCTAATTCATGTTGGGGATAGATTTAAGTTTTATCCTATTCTTGGTGCAGGATATGCTCTATTAACTGTTGACTGGGGCTATTTTGGCAGTGGTTCAGATAGCAAATTCCTCGCCAATGGAGGTCTTGGTGCGGAGTATGACTTTAGTGAGCACCTGACGGCTGGCTTTGAAGTTAAATATCAATATATCAAAGACTTCAGCCGCCTGCCCATATCTTTAGGGCTGACTTATAAGTTCTAACTCGTTTTAACTTTGACATAAGGGCGTGGTAACGTCTGTTCATGCTCTTATGTCTCTTTTTCCTGAAAATATGACAAAGAAAATATCATTACTGTTGTTGGCTTTTTTGCCGCTTTTCATCACTGCTTGCGGTGATGACAACAACGAGCCCACACCCCAGGGGCAAGTTCGTAGCACTATAACAATTAAATACACGGGATATGATGTCGAAAAATATTATGGTTTTAATGCTTATTGGGACTATGATAGTCGGAAAGATAAAACTACGTTTTGGGCTACATTTAAGGAGAAAAGCGACGACTTTATTCCTAATCACGAACTCTGGTTTTCAGTGAAAGGAAACATTGGCAGTACTGGAGTGGTAAACTTAAAAGACATTACTTTCAGCTTCATAACCACATCAATATTTGACCGCACTCCTCACGATCAGTCGGGAGGACAAGCTCTTGTGAAATCGATTAAAGGCGATAAAATTACCTTAGTATTTAAAGATGTGGAATATGGCAATTGCACATTGAATGGCGAGGTCACTTACACTTACGAACAAATATAAGCATGGAGATGGCACTATGGTGACAGTCAATGCATACATTTGTACTGATGATTGTGCACAATACACTGGTGAGACCGAAGATGTTGAAGTTGAAGTTGAATACAACACCTGGCGTATTAGTGGCGATAAGATTATTTCAGGAGATGGCGAGGCAGTTAAGTTCAAATTACAGGGTAATAAACTCACATTGACTCCCACCTCAGGTGTTATTATCCCATTTACAGTCACCCGTGTGAACGATAGTCGTATCAATAAGTATGTGAATTAACACCAGCAATACCAAAACGACCGCGTCACCTCTATGGCGCGGTTATTGTCATTTAGAACAGTCTGTCTACAACTCCAAACCAGAAGCTTTAGTTCTTAAGGCACCCTATGGGAACGACATAAATGCCATCGGTGCGGCGGTAGGCGTAATCTCCCACGGCAGTGAGTACCATCAGGAACGACGGTGTTTTCATGCGTGTATCGTCAATCTTTGAGGCCAAAGTTAATAGTGTTGCCACCCCTTCGGCTATGAGTTTGTCGCCACCTAACTTAATCTCGATCAAGCCATAATTCCCATTTCTTAGATGAACTACGGCATCACATTCGAGTCCATTCTTGTCTCTATAGTGATATACTTGTCCTTGTAGAGCATCGGCAAAGATGCGAAGGTCACGCACGCATAGCGTCTCAAATATCAGTCCAAAAGTGTTTAATGGGGTTCCAAGCTTGGGTGTCTTCAATGACAAAAATATCTTTCAATGCATTGATGTAAGAAGCAATGGTGTCGTTATCAAGTGTGTCGGCCTCATTTGAGGCAATGTCATCACGCATGGTACTATAAGGCGCCTGAGTACCCTGATGACGAGCATAAGAACGCAAGAGCCTATGTACTCTCGCAGGATTTCGCTCAACCCCATCAACTTTGCTCACATCTCTTCTTTCCACTGCCTCGATGTAATCAAAAGCCTGATCAAGTGCAATTTCTTTATCCATTCCTATCGCCAATGGCCAACCTCCACGACAGGTCAAGAACGCAATTTCATCTAAATTAAGTTTGTTGCGGCCTTCAATCTTTGATGGGGAAGAGAACAGCTCTGCAAGGGACACTTCGCCAGTTGATTCACCACTCTCCCAAAGGCTCATAGTGCGCATGCGCAACCTCCCTATCCTTCCTGTCCCAGTGTGAAGAATCCTGCTCATATCGGGCGGAACAGACGAGCCAGTAAGAATAAAAAGCCCCAACGATGAACTATGATCGGCTTCAAATCTGATGCTGTCCCACAATTCTGGGGCAATTTGCCACTCATCTATCAAGCGTGGATACTCTCCTTTGAGCAGTAAGGAGGGATTAATATTGGCAAGTATCTTGTTCTGTTCCAACTTGCCTGGTTCCGACATATATAGAACGCTCTTAGCAATCTGCTCGGCAGTAGTTGTCTTTCCACACCATTTAGCGCCCTCAATAAGTACGGCACCCTTGCCTGAGAGCTTACGTTGCAATATCGCATCTGCTATTCTTGGTTTATACTCCATAAAACTTATTATTTTGATGTGGCAAAGATATAAATAATATTTTAATAATCAAAATGTTTTAAATACAATTCGGTCGTTTGGCGCAAATTCGTTCGGTCGTTTGGCGCAAATTCGTTCGGTCGTTTGGCGCAGTTTTGTTCGGTCGTTTGGCGTTTGTTTGCATTTATCGAAAATACTTTCTACCTTTGTGGTTCAGATGTATTCTGTGTCAAAGAAATTGAATTTTAGGAACCTCTAAATATTAATATTATGGCACTCTATTGCAGCAACTGCGGCAACGCAATTCCCGATGGCGCACATTTTTGCTCGTCATGCGGCGCTCCTGCACCACAACAAGTGCAGCAACCCGTTCAGCAACAGTACCAACAGCCTGTTCAGCAGCAGCCTTACCAGCAGGCTCCCTGTCAGCAGCCGGTGGGGCCTTACCCTGGCTATGACCCCAATCAGCCACCCACGCTCCCCAAGAAGAAGTCGAAGGGTGGCATCATTGCCCTTATAATCGTTCTCGCTCTTGCCTTGCTGGGCGGTGGCGGCTGGGCTCTGTACAAATATGTAATCAAGCCCAGTATGGAGAAGACTTCGACCACTACGAGCGATGACGAGAGTGGCTCGCAATCGTTCAGCAGCGATGCCGACGCCAATGAGCAACCCACTGAGATAACCAACGAGAATGACAGCGAGGATGACGACGATAGTTTCACTAGCGACGACGGTAACCCCGAAGTGCCCGACATCCCACAAGGCATTGATAATGCCAACAATGGCGATCCCACTGGCATGACCGACGAAGAAGCGGCACAGATGCAACGCGGCAACCGCAACGTGCCCAGCATTCCACAAAGCCAGTCGCGCACCAGGCCCTCACGTAACCGCTACAATGGTGAACCGTGGGGCATGACCGACGAGGAAGCGGCACAGATGCGCAACTCACGACGCAACAACGGCGACCCTTGGGGAATGACCGACGAGGAGGCCGCACAGATGCGCAACAACGGCGACCCATGGGGCATGACCGATGAGGAGGCCGCACAGATGCGACAGATGCAACGCAAAGCCAAGCGCGCCAAGCGTGCCCGCAGCCGCACCACCTCGGGAGCCGTGGGATAGAAACGGCGATTTTGGTGAATCAATCGTCGCTTGGTGGAGGCTATTTCAAAAGGTTGAAATTGCGCCAAGTAGGGACATCGCGCGCGTTGTCCCTACAAAATGAGAATTTTGGACTTTTGCAACAGCCTCAGTTGCGTGAGCACCCCTCTGTAGAAACTTAAATTACACGTCTCTATTATAAAACAATGAAATCCAAGATACTGAAATCTCCATTTGCTCCACTTGTGGCGGTTGTCGCAAACCTGCTCATCGCCTATGCCCTGTACCTTGTGGCCCGCGTTGCCTATTACCTCGAGAACCACAGCATCTTCTCGCAAGGCCTTGACGCTGCCGGGCTGGCAAGCGCTTTCAAGGGAGGGCTTTTCTTCGACTCCTCGGCAATCATGTACACCTGCGTGCTCTACATCGTGATGATGATGCTGCCGCTTCACTGGAAGGAACGCCGTGGATACCAAAAAGTGTGCAAGTGGGTTTTCGTCATTGTCAATACCATCACGCTGGTGCTGAACCTCATGGACGCAGTGTATTTCCAGTATACCAGCCGGCGCACCACCAGCACGGTGTTCAGCGAGTTTAGCCATGAGGGCAATCTCGCTGGCATCTTTGGCACCGAGATGCTGCGACACTGGTATCTTGTGCTGCTTGCCATAGCACTCGTGTGGCTCATGTGGAAACTCTATGTCATGCCACGACTCGAGGCACGCGAGTGTCGCAACTGGCGCTACTATGCGGCAATGGTGGTGAGCCTGGTGGCTATGGTTCCTGCCGTGATAGGCGGCATGCGTGGTGGCCTGGCACATGCCGTGCGCCCCATCACCGTGAGCAATGCCAACCAGTATGTCGACCGTCCCGTTGATGCCGCCCTGGTGCTCAACACCCCATTCTCGCTGCTGCGCACCCTGGGCAAGAACGTGTACAGCGACCCGCACTACTTCGACGACAAGAGCCAGCTCGAACACATCTACACTCCAGTACACCATCCCACCGACTCAGCCACCTTCACCCCCAAGAACGTGGTGGTGATCATCATTGAAAGCTTTGGCAAAGAATACACAGGCTTCTTCAACCACCACCTCGACGGCGGCAAGTACAAGGGCTACACCCCATTCTTCGACTCCCTGCTCAGCCAGTCGCTCACCTTCAAGTACAGCTATGCCAACGGGCGCAAGAGCATCGATGCCATGCCGTCGATACTCTCAGGCATCCCCATGATGATAGAGCCGTTCTTCCTCACTCCCGCGTCGATGAACGACCTGAGCGGACTCGCACGCCAGCTCGACGGCAAGGGCTATAAGACAGCATTCTTCCATGGTGCGCAAAACGGCTCAATGGGCTTCGAGGCCTTTGCCCGCACCACAGGCTACAAGCAATACCTGGGCCGCACCGAGTTTAACGCCGACCCCCACTTCAACGGCGACCGCGACTACGACGGAACATGGGCAATATGGGACGACCCATTCCTCCAGTTCATGCTCAGCAACCTCAATGGCTACAAAGAGCCGTTCCTGGCAACCGTGTTCACCGCCTCGAGCCATCACCCGTTCAAGGTGCCCGAGCAGCTTGAGCAGCAGTACCCCGAGGAGGGCGGCCACCCCATCCACAAGTGCGTGCGCTACACCGACCAGGCCCTCAAGCACTTCTTTGAGAAGGCCGCACAGCAACCATGGTACAAGAACACCCTCTTTGTGATAACTGCCGACCACACCAACCAAGCCTCCCACGCCGAGTATAAGACCGACCTGGGCCTGTACAGCATCCCCATCGCCTTCTTCACCCCCGATGGCAGCGTGGCAGCCGCCGTGCGCGACGACGTGGTGATGCAGCAGGCAAACATCATGCCCACCATCATGGGAATCCTGGGATATGACAAGCCCTACCTCGCCTTTGGTTGCGACATGACCCACACCCCCGCCTCTGCCACCTGGGCCTTCAACTACAATAACGGCATCTACCAGTACATCAGTGGCGACTACCTGCTCCAGCACGATGGCAAGAAAGTCAAGGCCGTCTACCGCTTCAAGAGCGACCCCATGCTGCGCACCAACCTTGCCGGCCGCGTGCCCGAGCAAGCCACCATGGAACGCCAGCTCAAGGCCCTCATCCAGCAATACATGAACCGCATGAACGAGAACCGCCTCATTGCACGATAAGGGCCTCGCCCTAAGAACCTGTTGAAAAACTAAATAAACCACCGATTTTTCAGATTAAACAGATTTTCTATTTTTTCATTATTCTGTGTTTCAGAAGATTAAAAAATCCGATTAATCTGTTTAATTTGTGGTTTTTATTTTAGTTGAAGTTTTGCAACACCTGCAGCTGTGAGCAGACATTTGATAATCAGCTGGTTTGCCCTTTTCGGACAACGCACGCGTTGTCCCTACATTGACACATTTACAACCTTTTGCAACACCAGCAGTTGCGGGAACAACCCGCTTTTGCAAGAGCCCCAACTCACCCTTAGAACCCTTAGAAACATCAATGTTTGAATAAATTACTCCCACAATTAATAAAAAGTCATTAATTATTACTATATTTGCACCACAATATCGCCTAACCGCATAATCATTTAATCAAATATTATATGTCTATCTGGGTAGTATTCAAATTAATTGGCTCGCTTGCCCTGCTCATGTTTGGTATGAAATCCATGAGCGAGAGCCTTCAAAAGTTGGCAGGCCCGCAGTTGCGCCGCGTTCTTGGCGCTATGACCACCAACCGTTTCACCGGAATGCTCACTGGTGTTGCCGTGACGGCTGCCGTACAAAGTTCTACAGCCACCACGCTGATGACCGTTTCGTTTGTCAACGCCGGACTGTTGACCCTAATCCAGGCCATCTCGGTTATTATGGGAGCCAACATTGGAACCACCGTCACGGCGTGGATTATGAGTCTGGGATTCTCGTTCAACATCACCGACTTTGTATATCCCGCCTTTTTCATAGGCATCATCTTGATATACATGAAGAAGCGTCGCGTGATAGGCGACTTCCTCTTTGGTGTGGCGTTCCTGTTCCTGGGACTGGGCACACTGAAGGAAACCGGCACCTCGTTTGCCAGCGACCCCGCGATGCGCGACAGCATCATGGCGTTCTTCTCGCAGTTTGGCAGCTCAATGTGGAGCTACCTGCTCTTCCTGGTGATAGGTAGTGTGCTCACGCTGTGTGTGCAGTCGTCGGCAGCCATGATGGCAATCACCATGATATTGTGCTCCACTGGCGTGATGAGCATCACTCAAGGTATCATGCTCGTGCTGGGCGAGAACATAGGAACTACCATTACCGCCAACATCGCTGCCATGGGTGCCAACGTGCAAGCCCGGCGCGCAGCACTCGCCCACTTCACCTACAACATGATAGGTGTCATCTGGTCGCTGTGCCTGCTCAAGCCGTTTGTTGGGCTCATTTGCGACTTGGCAGGCTTTGACCAGAACATGACAGCCGCCAACCCCGGCTACGAGGCCAATCTCGCCAAGATCTCGGTAGTGCTTGCCGGTTTCCACTCGGCATTCAATATCACCAACACCGCCATCCTCATTTGGTTCATTCCTCAAATTGAGAAACTCGTGTGCGCCGTTATCAAGCCCCGCCGTCAGGACGAAGAGGACGACTTCAAGCTGCACTTCATCACATCGGGTATCATGAAGACCCCCGAGCTCTCGGTACTCGAGGCACAGAAGGAGATTCGCTCCTTTGGCGAACGCATCCAGAGCATGTTTGGCATGGTGCGCTCCCTGCTTGACGAGGAAGACAAAGACAAGTTTGTGAAGCTCTATTCCCGCATCGAGAAATATGAGGAAATCAGCGACCAGATGGAGATAGACATCGCCAACTACTTGCACGACGTGAGCGATGCCCACCTGAGCGACGAGACCAAGGCCAAGATGCGTGCCATGTTGCGCGAGATTTCTGAGATAGAGAGCATTGGCGACAGCTGCTACAAGATAGCGCGCATCATCAACCGCTACCGCTCAGGCAAGGAGCAATTCTCGGGCTACCAGATCAAGAACATGAAAACCATGATGGAGCTTGTGGACGATAGCCTCACCGAGATGAACAAGATACTCGTCAACTACAGGGAAAACAGCGATATCAACCGAGCCTACAACATCGAGAACGAGATCGACAACTACCGCGACATGAACAAGGCCGAGAACTTCAGCGAGGTTAACGACCAGAAGTACTCTTATGCTATAGGCACGATGTACAGCGACTTCTTCGACGAGTGCGAGACAGTGGGCGACTATGTTGTCAACGTGGTAGAAGCCCGCATGGGAGTGAAGAGGAAGGACTAAAGACAAAGGACAAAGGACGAAGGACAAAGGACGACTGCTCGAATGCTCGCGCCGCGGGGCGGACAAGGCACGCCTTGTCCCTACAAAGCCATCGATTTCCCATCCCCAATCTCCCATCCTCGATCCACCATCCCCGATCCCCGAAAATTTATTATTCACTTTAAAATAACACAACAAGATGAAAGAATTAAAAGGCACCAAAACTGAGAAAAATCTACTCGACGCATTTGCTGGAGAGTCGATGGCTCGCAACAAGTATGACTACTTTGCCAGCAAGGCTAAGAAAGATGGCTATGTACAGATAGCTGCCATCTTTGAGGAGACCGCCAAGAACGAGAAAGAGCACGCCAAGATGTGGTTCAAATATCTGGAAGGCGGAGCTATTAAGGCCACTACCGAGAACCTCGCAGCTGCCGCTGCCGGCGAGAACTTTGAGTGGACCGACATGTATGACCGCATGGCACGCGAGGCCGAAGAAGAAGGCTTCACCGAGATTGCCGGCGCTACCGCAAGCTGTTGAAGAACATCGAGGACGAAGTGGTGTTCTCTCGCGACGGCGACGTGATTTGGCACTGCAGCAACTGCGGTCACATCGTGGTGGGCAAGAAGGCTCCTGAGGTGTGCCCCGTGTGCAACCATCCACAATCCTATTTCCAAATCAAGGCCGAGAACTATTAATCAGTATTCTCTCCTTTTCAAAACAAATCCCGCCCAGGCTCAAAATGTCCTGTGGCGGGATTTTTATCTAGCACAAACTGGTCTTTTAAAAGAAGGCATCAAGCACTTCTTGAAAGATATCGTTAGGTGATACACGTTTAAAGAGATTCAAGCATGATTGGAGTTTCGTTACATCGATGTTTTTAGGCATTATGGTTTCAATATCTCGTTTGCCCTTGTGGGTGAGCAATGCTTCTAATATTTCCCTCAGTCTCGCGCCAAGAATTGGGTGCGCCAGGTAGGCGCGCGCCTCATCAACACCATCTAGGGCATAATATAGAGTGTTTAGGCTATGCCCAGGTCCTTTCTGCTGTGGGAAGATGAACCAAATCCAATCACTGCATTTGCGACCATTTCTTATTTCGTCGAGTGCAATTTCATACTTTGCGCTTTGGGCCGCCAAGAATCGGTCTAAATCATATTCCTTGGCGGGTGTCTTGCCGGTGACGGCCCAGAAGGAGGCTGGAAGTGAAATGTTTTCTACATCACGACATATCTCAAAGAGTGGAGCAACCTCAGCAACGGTGTGGCCGGCTATGCCACAACCTATCTCGGTGACAAGAAAATGTTTCTCAGGATGAGCCTCGGCAAACTCGCAGAACTCCTCAACATATTGACTCATCACGCCTAAGCCACTCATGGAAGGGATAGCATAACTCTTTCCCTGCAGTCCATTGCCTTGGCCCATAATGGCTCCAAATTTTTCTACTGCAGTTTTAGCAGCACCGCCATAGTGAAGTCCTTGCTCGTTTGACCCAAAGACGAACACCTCATTGGCTGCAAGGCGAGTGATGTTGTCGGGTGTGATACGGCTTTCTGGATTATTGGTGGAGACTTCGAGCTTTGCCTGTTTTTCGGCTTTCGATATCTCCAGTTGCTTCTTCCATTCGACCAGGAACTCTTTCATGCCGTTGTACTTAAGGTCTTTCAATTCTTCTTTCTTGAATATTCCGCTCTTGACTACATATTCATCAATCTGATTTTGAAGAGCACCTTTTGTTCTATAAGCCGCCATCTCCTTAGGGTCCAAATAAAAGCCAAATGACTTGCCTGTCTTCTTGCCATTGACTGTTTCAAACTTAAATACTGTAATCTTCATAAACATTGTTTTTGTGTAACTATATCGACTTCTGCCATCTCTATTTTAATGAACATTGACATTCATCATTTTTGCTTCTTTATATGGTTTGTGTGATATTTACACCGCAAAAGTAGTAAGAACTTTTTATATGTGCAAGAAAATTGTGTATTTTTTACGCGAAATTTTCCTTTTTTTCAAAAAAATGCCTGAAATGAGACAAAAATAGCCAACTATGTTGTATCAAAATCGTTGTTGTTGCACTAGTGTCACAAGCATCACACAATAAAATAATGAGGTGAATGTGTGGCGGTTTTCTATAAATAATGTATCTTTGCAGTCAGTAAGAAATAAAACAAAAAAATTATGTCAGTAGAAATAAGAAAAATAGAACCTACCAAGAAGGAACTGACAAAGTATGTGAAGTATCCTATCGATGTTCTTTACCGTGATAGCAAGTGCTATGTGCCAGCGTTCATCAGCGACGAGGTGGGCACGTTGATGCCCGAGAAGAACCCCGCGTTTGAGTTCTGCGAGAGTGTCTATTACATGGCCTATCGCGACGGCAAGCCCGTGGGGCGCATTGCTGGCATCATCAACCACCGCTTTAACGAGTCTCACAACAAGAAGGAGGGCCGCTTTGGCTGGGTCGACTTTATCGACGATGACGAGGTGGTTGATGCTCTCTTTGAACCCGTGAAAAAATGGCTCAAGGAAAAAGGCATGACCGAGATAACCGGCCCGCTGGGATTCACCGATATGGATCCTGAGGGCTGCCTAGTGATGGGATATGACGAGGTGGGCACCAATGCCACCATCTACAACTATGACTACTACCCCAAGCAGTTTGAGCGCATGGGAATGGTGAAAGACGTTGACTGGGTGGAGTTCCACATCAAGGTGCCCGATGAGATACCCGAGAAGATGCAACGCATTAGCGACATCGTGAAGAAGCGCTTTAATGTTGACAACATAAAGTACACCAACCGCAAGCAGCTCGTTGCCGACTATGGCCAGGCGATTTTCCGTCTCATCAATGAGGCGTTTGAGAACCTCTTTGGCTACTCTCAACTGAGCGAGAAGCAGATTGAGCACTATATCAAGATGTACCTGCCCTACCTGCCACTCGACGACCTGTCGCTCATCATCAAGAACGACACCCGCGAGCTGGTGGGCGTGGGAATCGCCATCCCATCGCTTTCTAAGGCCTTGATAAAGAACCGCGGTCGCATGTTCCCCTTTGGCTGGTATCACCTGCTCAAGGCGTTCAAGAAGAACGACACCGTCGACCTGCTGCTCGTGGCCGTCAAGCCCGAATATCAGAGCAAGGGCGTGAACTCGCTGCTCTTTACCGACCTTCTTCCCTGCTTCTTCAAGTTGGGTTATAAATGGGCCGAGAGCAGCCACGAACTCGAGCACAACGAAATGGTGCAGAAGCAGTGGCAATACTTTGATACCGTGCTCAACAAGCGCCGCCGCGCCTATACTATGCCGCTTTAGTCAGGGGGATCGAGGATCGGGGATCGGAGAGAAAGATTAAGTGTAAAGGGTTAAGTAGCGCCTGCGGCGCGAGGATTGAGGATCGGAGATCGGAGATCGGAGAAGACTCTTTATAATGCACAATGCACAATTCATAATGCACAATCGAGGCTGCGCCTTCTTTCAATGCATAATGCACAGTCTTCCATAATTAGAAACCAAGAAATAAAAACTAAGTAATAAAATGATAAGCATCAGCAACAAGTCGGTCCTCGGGACCATCAGTGAGAAAGATATTGAAGTGTTGAAACCTCAGGCGCTTGCCGCTGCCGAGACTCTTGAGAAGGGCGACGGCGCTGGCAACGACTTCCTGGGATGGCTGCACCTGCCCAGTGAGATAACCGCTGCCGAGCTCGACGACATCAACGCCACAGCCCGCCAGCTGCGCCAGGAGTGCGACTATGTGGTGGTAATAGGCATTGGTGGCAGTTATCTGGGTGCCAAGGCGGTGATTGAGGCTTTGAGCGACAACTTCGCTGCCTATAAGCAAGGCGAGGGCGCCAAGGTGGTTTTTGCCGGCAACAACATTGGCGAGGACTATCTCTACGACTTGATGCGTCTGCTCGAGGGCAAGCGCTTTGGCATCGTGGTGATCTCTAAGTCGGGAACTACCACCGAGCCAGCCATCGCCTTCCGTCTGTTGAAGAACATGCTCGAGAAGCAGGTGGGCAAGGCCGAGGCAGCCAAGCGCATCGTGGCTATCACCGACGCCCGTCGTGGCGCGCTGCGCAGCCTCGCTACTCAAGAGGGCTACAAGACCTACGTCATTGCCGACAACGTGGGCGGTCGCTTCTCGGTGCTCACTCCCGTGGGCCTGCTGCCAGTGGCTATCGCCGGTTTCGACATCAACGCCCTCGTGGCTGGTGCCGTTGAGATGGAGAAGGCTCCCGCCGACATGATGACCTGCTATGCCGCCACACGCAACGCCCTCTACCAGGCAGGCAAGAAGATTGAGATTCTGGTGAACTTCAACCCCAGCTTGCACTACCTTGCCGAGTGGTGGAAACAGCTCTACGGCGAGAGCGAGGGCAAGGACGGCAAGGGCATCTTCCCTGCCAGCGTTGACTTCACTACCGACCTGCACTCGATGGGACAGTGGATTCAGGAAGGCGAGCGCACTATCTTTGAGACCGTTATCACCGTTGAGCACCAGCGCAACGAGGTGGTAATCCCCACCGACGATGCCGACCTTGACGGCCTCAACTACATCGCCGGCCGTCGTGTTGACGAGGTGAACAAGATGGCAGAACTCGGCACCCGCCTGGCTCATGTGGACGGTGGCGTGCCATGCATGCTCATCACCCTGCCAGCACTCAACGAGAAGTACTTGGGTCAACTCATCTACTTCTTTGAGAAAGCCTGCGGCATGAGCGGCTACATGCTGGGCGTGAACCCATTCAACCAGGAAAAACATGTTTGCCCTGCTCAACAAGCCCGGCTACGAAGAGCAAAGCGCCGCACTGGCAAAGAGACTCTAATCAATGCATAATTCATAATGCATAATTCATAAGATGGTGTTGCAAAAGCCCTTTTATTCTGCCACGAACGACCCAAAATACCATTTCGTGGCAGAAAAATGACCCCAAAATTTTGCCACGAACGACCTAAAATACCATTTCGTGGCAAAAAAACGCCCCATAATTTTGCCACGAAAAGATAATTCGCTAATTTTTAGGGAATTATAAAAAAACCATAAAATTGCCGCCACCCTGATTGCAGAGTGGCGGTAAATGTTATGCACAGATGAAAGGCTGTTGCAAAAACTCCGAGAGGCTACCTCGAAGAGGAACTTCGGCAGAGACAGTCGCATTGTCGTTTGTCATACTCCCCCCTACCCCCTCTATCTTAGAGGGGGAGTTGCGAGAAACACTGGCCTTGATGGATTCATACGGCAACGAAAACTTCCTATCACCTGGTGCATTTTCAGTGTCTACTTTTTTAATCTGGTGCAAAAACAGTGTGCATATTGATAACGATGCCGTTATTGGCTAATATTGAGCGAATTATCTATTTGGCGGTCATTTTATAATTGGCGGAACAGGAACTTTTTTGTAACTTTACCGCCAATTATAATTAGCGTAATTGGCGGAACATGCTTATTTTTGACCATATTCCGCCAAAGATAAGACAAAAATATTCCAAATTAAGATTTCGTTATTATATAATTACTTTTTATCTATGCAAAAGAAATCAATGCTCGACTTGCATCGTGTTGATGTAGAACAATATAAGACCGTGGAGAAGATACCGGTGGCTGTGGTGCTTGATGACGTGCGCAGCGAGATGAACGTGGGCAGCGTGATGCGCACTGCCGACGCGTTTGTCATTGAGCGCATTGCCCTGTGTGGCATCACCGGCACGCCGCCAAGTCATGAGATTCACAAGACCGCCCTGGGTGCCGAGGACAGCGTGGAGTGGACCCACTATAGCACCGCTCTCGAGGCCGTTGAGCAGCTGCGCAGCGAGGGCTACACCATCTGCTCCATCGAGCAGGTGCACGGTAGCGTGAGCCTGGAGCAATTTGCTGTCGAGCCTGGCAAGAAGTATGCCCTCGTCTTTGGCAACGAGGTTAAGGGCGTGAGCCAGGCCGTGGTCGACGCCAGCGACTGTTGCATCGAGATACCTCAACATGGCACCAAGCACTCGCTCAACATCGCCTGCTCGGCCGCCATCGTCATGTGGCAGTTTTTCAACTCAATAAAGAACTGAGTCCACTTGAAAAAGTCGTATTTTTTTGCCTACTTAAGATGTCAAACGATTAAGTACGATTAATAACTATTGAATATCAACAAAATATATTTGGCGAAAATATTGAAAATTAGTGGTTTTCACATTTTCAAGTGGACTGATAAGGGCTTAGGCAGGTGGTGGAGTGCAAAGCACGGAACCCCTGTGTAGAGAGCCCCCCAAAAAAGTAGCCCCATGGGGTGGCTGGCCGTAGGCCAGGACGTCCCAAGAGGCCGTTGCGAGGGTGGCTGGCCGTAGGCCAGGACGTCCCCAGCGGGGACGAAGTGAGTTAACCTCACGGCGCGTACCCCGAAGG
Source organism: uncultured Prevotellaceae bacterium (assembly GCA_900318065.1). GTDB lineage: Bacteria > Bacteroidota > Bacteroidia > Bacteroidales > Muribaculaceae > Sodaliphilus. Next base: position 5,587 of record ONIY01000036.1, on the reverse strand, counting down.
GGTGCGTGGCGTGAGGTTTGAGCACATCCATTCACCTGATGGGCCCCGAAGGGGGCCAACACTTGCTGGCATGTATCCACAGTAGAGTAACGCTCTCACATGATGGATGTTGTTGACCCTCTTCGAGGCTCGGAATAAGGGAAGGGTCACGGATACCCCACGCCACGCACCCCTCTGGGGTACGCGCCGTGGGGCTGCCCACTTCGCCCCCTTCGGGGACGCTCTGGCCTACAGCCAGCATCACACAATAACCGCAACCACAAAACGGCCAACTTGCAATATCCATGACTTGCCTTAGAGTTCGCCATTTTTTATCGGACACTAATAATTTATTATCTGATAGACCGCTTGTATTCAAAAAATGTGTATCTTTGTAGTTGGAACTAAAAAGAATAAAAAGACTTACCCATGATTACAGGCGAAATAAAAAACCGTATTGACAGCATTTGGGATACCTTTTGGACTGGCGGTATCACCAATTCGATAACCATTCTCGAGCAGATGACCTATCTGTTCTTCATGAAAATGCTCGACGATGCCCAGCGCACTCGTGAGGCTAATGCCAATGCCTTTGGTGTTGAGGTGAGCGAGCCAACATTCAAGTATGGCTCGTGGCACAATCCCGAGACCGACCGTGATGTGCCTTTCAACGACTTGCGGTGGAGCGTGTTCAAGAACAAAGACCCCGAGACGATGTATCGGCTCGTGAGCAAGGATGTGTTTGTCTATATCAAGACGCTCAACGAGGGCAAGGAGAGTGCCTACAGCCGCTTTATGGAGAATGCCACTTTCCTTATCCAGAGTCCTCGCACGTTGACCAAGATAGTTGAGGGGATCGACCACCTCGACATGAACAACCGTGACACTATGGGCGACGTGTATGAGTATGTGCTCAGCAAGATGGCAGCCTCGGGCAACAATGGCCAGTTCCGCACACCCAGGCACATCATCCGCATGATGGTCGAGTTGATGCAGCCCACATTGAAAGACACCATTTGCGACCCTGCTATGGGCAGCGCAGGATTCATTGTAGAGAGTGCCAAGTATGTGCAAGAGCATTACAAGAGCGAACTGCTCAAGCGCGAGAATGCCGACCACTACAAGAACCACATGCTTCACGGCTTCGACACCGATTTCACCATGCTGCGCATTGGTGCCATGAACCTGATGCTGCACGGAGTATCGCGACAGCCTCTCGACCGACAACACCGACGAGAACCGCTACACCCTGTGCCTTGCCAATCCACCATTCACAGGAAGCCTCGACAATGAGGCGGTTAGCAAGTCGCTGCTTGCCATCACCAAGACCAAGAAGACCGAGTTGCTGTTTGTGAGTCTGTTCATCCGTATGCTGCAAATGGGAGGTCGCTGTGCTTCGATTGTCCCCGACGGGGTGCTCTTTGGCAACAGCACTGCCCACAAAGCGTTGAGGAAAGAGCTTGTCGACAAGCAGCGTCTGCAAGCCGTAATCTCAATGCCAAGTGGAGTGTTCCAACCCTACTCAGGGGTCTCGACCGCAATCCTCATCTTCACCAAGACCAACGCAGGAGGAACCGACAAAGTGTGGTTCTACGACATGAAAGCCGATGGCTACACCCTCGACCAGAAGCGCACCGAGTGTGCCGAGAACGACATCCCCGACGTGATTGCCCGCTTCAGGAACCTGGAGGCTGAGGCTACAAGAACCCGCAAGGAACAGTCGTTCCTCGTTCCCGTCAAGGATATCAGAGACAACGAATATGACCTCTCTATCAACAAATACAAAGAAGTGGAGCGTGTAAAGGTTGAATACGAAGCACCCGAAGTCATATATGGCAAAATCGCTGCACTGCAAGAAGAAATAAACAACGCAATTGCTGAGTTTAAAGAGAAATATCTCTGATAATAATCACAGGAGCCTTATAATATGGAAACAAGATTGACCATACAAGAAAAACAGCGAGTCGACGACTTGTTCTCGAGAATTGCCAGCCTGATAGAAACATCAAGGGCAAGAGTCGTTACTGCTGTGAATGTGGCAGAAGTCTACACAAAATATGAGATAGGGCGGTATATTATTGAAGACGAGCAAGGTGGTTCTATAAGGGCACAATATGGGAAAAAAGTACTGAAGGAGTTGTCACAAAGGCTCACCAATCATTTTGGAGATAGTGGTTGGTCGGTTGAGAATCTCAAACTCTTTAGAAGGTTTTATTTGGTTTACTCCAATTCGGTAACCAGTGGTTACCCAATTCAAGATAAAATTGGTAACCAGCGGTTACCCAAATCTCACTCCAATGTTATTACTGCCCCATCATCACCAAAGATATCAGAAAGACCATCATTTACACTGTCATGGTCACATTATGTTATTTTGATGCGCGTAGAGAATCCTGATGCCAGAAGATTCTATGAGATTGAGTGCGCTCAGCAACAATGGTCTAAACGCCAGCTGAGTCGACAAGTGGGAAGCAGCCTCTATGAGCGATTAGCTTTGAGCCGGGACAAGGATGAGGTGATGCGCCTGGCGCAAGAAGGGCAAACCGTAGAGAAGCCAGCCGATATCATCAAGGATCCTATAACGCTTGAATTTCTGGGATTAAAACCCGATGTGGCTTATAGTGAGTCGAAACTTGAGAACGCCATTATTAGCAAGATGCAGACGTTCTTGCTTGAATTGGGAAAAGGTTTTCTTTTTGAGGCAAGGCAAAAACGTTTCACCTTTGATGAACAACATTTCTATGTGGATCTTGTTTTCTATAACCGTTTGCTTCAATGTTACGTTTTAATCGACTTGAAAACAGGAAAGCTCACTCACCAAGACCTGGGACAGATGCAGATGTATGTCAACTTTTATGATAGACATGTGCGGCAGGAATATGAAAAGCCAACGATTGGCATACTGCTCTGTGAAAGCAAAAGTGATGCTTTGGTAGAACTCACACTGCCCACGGATGCTAACATCTATGCCTCGCAATATCAACTCTACTTGCCCGATAAGGAAACCCTTCAAAGCAAGCTGCGACAATGGATTGACGAGTTTAATGAAAATAATTCCGACAGTGATGAATAAGAACAACTGGACATATAAGAAATTAGGAGAAATCGCCTCATTTGCCTCGGGAAGCCGTCCTTCGGGAGGGGTTCGGTTAATTACACAAGGTGTTTTATCATTAGGTGGAGAGCATATTGGGAGGAATGGATACATTGATTTGTCAACACCCAAATATGTTTCTGAACAATACTTCAAAGACAATACCAAAGGTCATTTGAAAAATGGGGATATATTGTTATGTAAGGATGGTGCATTATCAGGAAAAGTTGCATTGGTAAGGGAGGAATTACAGAACAATTCTGCTATGGTTAATGAGCATGTTTTTATAATTAGAACAGACTTATTATACCAACCATATTTATTCAATTTCTTATTTTCTCCTATTGGTCAATCTGAATTAAAAGCTCGAATTACAGGTGCTGCACAAGGGGGTATAAACGGAACTAATCTAAAAACAATCCTCATCCCCATTCCACCCCTTGCTGAGCAAGAGCGGATAGTTGCGGAATTGGACTTGTTGAGCAGCATTATCGAGAAGAAAAAGGCACAACTCAAAGAACTTGACCAACTTGCTCAATCCATATTCTATGATATGTTTGGCGACCCCATCACCAATGAAAAAGGATGGGAAGTGAAGAAATTGGGAGAGGTGTGTAGGGCAATTGGCGATGGATTGCATGGCACACCACAGTATGACGCAAATGGAACAATAGCATTTATTAACGGCAACAATTTAATAGATGGCAAAATAACTATTACCCCTAAAACTTTATATGTGAATAATTCTGAAGCACAGAAGATTCACATAGAGTTGGACACCAATACAATTCTTCTTTCAATCAATGGAACATTGGGCAAAACTGCAGTTTATAATAACGAAAAAGTAGTTCTTGGAAAAAGTGCTTGCTATTGTAAACTTACAAACAAGCTTAATGTGGATTTTGTGTTGTCGCTTATGAACACGAATACTTTCAAATGTTTCCTTGAGAGTAATTCGTCAAAAAGTACTATAAAAAATGTGGGGTTAAAAGCCATAAGAAATTATAAAGTAATTCTTCCCCCTCTCCCTCTCCAGCAGGAGTTTGCCTCAAAGGTTGAGGCGATAGAGCGACAAAAGTCACTAATTCAACAATCCATTGACGAGGTGCAAACGCTCTTTGACAGCCGCATGGATTACTGGTTTGGTTAATAAAGAAACATCAACAAAAATGGAAGACAAGATAATGCCAATGAATAATGGCGACATCATAATATATCAAAGTGAAGATGGACAGACTCACATTGAGGTTCGCATTGAACAAGAGACCGTATGGCTCACACAAAACCAATTGTGTGAACTATATCAGACAAGCAAATCTAATGTGAGTGAGCACATTAAGCACATTTTTGAGGAAGGCGAGCTTGACCAAGAAGTGGTAGTTCGGAAATTCCGAACAACCACTCAACATGGCGCTATTGCAGGTAAAACACAGTCTCATGAAGTTACGTTCTACAATCTCGACATGATCATCTCATTGGGATATCGTGTCCGTTCAATAGTTGCGACTCATTTCCGCCGCTGGGCAACCGAGCGTCTCAAAGAATACATTATCAAAGGTTTCACGATGGATGATGAGCGTCTCAAGCAACTGGGTGGCGGAAACTATTGGAAAGAACTACTTGACCGCATCCGCGACATCCGTTCATCGGAACGTGTTCTCTACCGCCAGGTACTCGACCTGTACGCCACTGCTGTTGACTATGACCCACGCAGCAGTATATCAGTGGCATTCTTCAAAATAGTTCAAAACAAACTGCACTATGCAGCACATGGACACACAGCTGCTGAGGTTATTTATGAGCGTGCCGATAACACTAAACCCTTCATGGGGATGACAACATTCAGTGGTGAGTGGCCCACATTGCAGGACGCTCGCGTTGCTAAGAACTATCTTTCTCAAGACGAGCTGAAAGTGCTCAATAACCTCGTCTCGGGATATTTTGATTTTGCCGAAATCCAAGCTATGCGACACCAGCCAATGTATATGGCCGACTATGTTCAACAACTTGACAACATCCTTTCCACAACAGGACAGGAACTTCTTCAAGGTGCTGGCAGTGTGAGTCACAACGAAGCAATGGCAAAGGCCAAGGCAGAATATGACCAGTGGCGCGACCACACTCTATCACCAGTGGAACAGGCCTATTTTGAAACCATCAAAAAACTGGGGAAAAAGGGCAAAGACAATAAGGATAAGAACAAATAACAATTCTTTATTGAATTAAAAACACAAACTATGCGCAACTTCGACTATCTACAGGAATTAGGCTTGACCGACCTTCACAGGTTCTGTTCGTCGGCCGAGGAATTGCAAGTCAGCAATCCCGAGTTTAGTGCTATCAGTGCGAGAAAGGCACTGGAGTATATTGTGAAGGCGCTGTACCTAATGAAGAACGTAGAGATTCCCGAGAGGACATCATTGTTTGAACTTGTAGATGGCGAAGTGTTCCGTGAGTTCATTGGCGACGAGCGAGTGATGATGGGTGTCCACTACGTGCGCAAGGTGGGCAACA
>ONIY01000035.1 GCA_900318065.1 uncultured Prevotellaceae bacterium | reverse complement strand
AAAAAATGGCACAGAGGAAGGATTCAGTAAGAGAAATTATACTATTAAGAAGTTTTTACCACTTGGCTATCAGCGGGCTGCCGAGTTCTATGCTCCACGCTACGACACTGGTAACAACGGCATGGGCGAAGGCACCGACCTGCGCGAGACTCTTTACTGGAATCCAAGCATCACAATTGGCAGCAACAAGCAGGCCCGTTTCAACTTCTACACCAACGATGCCGCCAGCACCAGTTACACCATCACAGTGGAGGGTGTCACCAGCAGCGGTGAACTCATCCACGCCGTGAGAAAGATTACAAAGAACTGATTGATTCACTCGATAATGTTGCAACTATTAAGATTATTATACTTTGGGCATTAATCTTGTCGTTTTGTGTTGCTTATGCGCAAGGTCCAGGCTCATTCTATCCATGACCTTCTAGTTTAGATTTTCAATGTTCTTATGTTACATTTCTTCCCCGTCTATCTCTTGAAAAGCTTGCTTAAGATCCTTTGAAAGAATCCTTTAGGCCTCGCTGTGTGTTGTGCTTGTGGTGCAGCAATGGGTTGCTCGGGTTCGGGCTGCTTGAACCATATCTTGCCAAAGCAGTCGGGACGGTGGAAATTGGGCTTGTCATCGTCGATAGGATTCCACGACACATAATGGCGATGCCTGGACTTGCCCGAGCATTTGTAGAAATTGCCCTTGATAAACTCTGGTAGCGCCTCTCCATCCAAGCCCACGAGCGATAACGGAATCGACACTGTCAAGTCCCAGCAATAGGTGCCGTCTTGCTCGTTGATAGGCTCGCTGCCGCACGAGGCATAACGCTTTACCGAGGTCAGCTCTTCGGGAGTGAGCCGTGTGGGCTTGTCGCGCTGCACGCGATGGCTGCCGTTGAGGGTGCCTATGCAGTTGAACTCAAAGTTCCAGTATTCATTGTTTCCTGGCACCTGCATAAAGAACTCCACGCAGCTGTCGTCGGCAACGGGGCTCAGGTCGGTGGTGTTCACGGCGCGCAGGTCCTTGCTTATCACCGAGAAGAAGACATAGAGCCGCGAGCGTGACACTGCCACGACAAATGTTGTGTAGGGCTTGTAGGGGAAACTCTCTTGCCAGTTCACCGAGTCTATTACCTGATGCTCTACATTGGCATCAAGATACTGCCCCACGTCTTGCAGGGGCATTTTGTCGAGTTGAGGCAAGGAGATAACGTGCAGTTCCTTTTCCATCCTTAGATGAGCGCAAAGTATTGTAGTATCCCTGAAATCAGGCCATAGATGGCGAGTATCATGATGATGCTACCCATTATCTTGTTGATGAGCCACATACTGTTGATGTTGAACTTGGCTCGAAGTTTGTCGACGACGTAGGTGATTGTGGTCCACCACAGCAACGCGCCAGCCACAATGAACACGTAGCCAATGATATAGTGGTAGAACTTGAACTCCGACGACGGGAAACCAAAACGGGCAAACAGCGGGAAGATAAGGAAGATAATCAGCGGATTAGACAGGGTGAGGAAGAAGCCTGTGGTGGCATCGTGGGTGTAGTTGATCTTCACCTCATCGTCGTGCTTGGGGCGCTTGATGGGATTGCGCAATATCATGAACAGGGCAAAGACAATGAGGATGATGCTGCCACCTATCTGGAACAACTCCTGGTTGTGGGTGATGAAATCGGTCACAAACGATAGGCCAAGACCCGCTAGCAAGCAGTAAAACAGGTCTGACACAGCAGCACCAAGCCCTGTGTAAAGTCCTGATTTCCTGCCTTTCTCCATAGTGCGCTGGATTACCAGCACACCTATGGGACCCATGGGAGCCGATAGGATAACTCCCACCGACAAGCAGCCTATTATTATGGATATTATTGTGCCCATTTTTGAAAACAGCTACAAAGTTACATATTTTATTGAAAAATTAAGTAATTTTCAGCAAAAAACATTGCTTTTATTTTTTTCTTTGCGCTAAATGGAGTATTTTTGAGGTGAAAAATATAAGTAATGAATGATGAAAAAACTGATTTTCACTCTGGTCGTGATGTGTTGTGCCCTCAATGCCGGGGCGCGCACTTTCTACGACACTCGATATAACAATTTTGAGGGGCTTAACCGCAATCACCAAGCCTCGATCAATGGCGACTTCCTGCAACTGGAGAACAAGTCTACCAGCGATGGTCTCGTCACAAGCGAGAACGCCATCGACAATTTTGTGGACTATAAGTTCTATATGCGACTGGCCAATCTGCACAACAAGGAGGGCAAGTCCTATAAGGTGCATGGCACTTGTGGGGTGAGCAAGTCGGTCTCATCACCCGAGTGTGGCATCGTCTTCAACCTTGTCGGGACAAACTACTGGATGGTCACGGCAAGCTGTTCTAACTCAAATCTCTATGACGAGGCAGTCGACCACCGCAGCATGACAATTTGTCTTGTCAGGGTCTCCAAGGGCACCAGGCAAGTGGTTAAGCAGGTAACGCTTGATAAGGATGTGGACCTCGACGACGGTTACAACTACATGGGTGTACTGGTCGAAGGCGGCAGGGTGAAGGTACTGGCAGGCAAGAAGTCGCTCAATGAGGTGATGAGCTATGAGTTTACTCAGGCCGACAAGCAACTCACCACCGGCTCGCCACAGGTCAAGGTGGGATACTATGTGGGGCCTGGGGCGTTGATATCTATCGAGCGGGCGGTGCTCACTGTTGATGAGGTGGAGAGACCCGTTGCTCAGTCGCTCGAGACGCAATGGACGCGCGAGGCGCTCGACCGCCACTTTGCACAGTCTAAGAATCCCTATGAGGGCTACTGGATATATCTCGACCGCGACATGGAGGACACATGGCTCAAACTGGGCGGGCGCTACACGATTGCCCTGGTGGAGACCCCCACTGGCTACGACGTGATCTATGTCGATGGGGCACAGGTCAAGAAGTCGCAGTGGCACGAGGGCATGAAGAAGGCTCAGATGACGAAGACGATTTTCACCGACAACTTTACCGGGCTGTGGTTTGATGCTACGCTGGAGCCTATTGCCGACGATGTTTATGTGACCTTCGAGAGCGGGGTGATTCTTGCGTTCAAGTTCCCCGTCTACAAGAGCCAGGTGCGTTTCTCTAAGGTGCTTGACTAAGCTGTAATTGATAGGCTGATTTTTTTTGAAAGAATTATTGTTTTTTATATTTAAATAATAATTTTATTTACTTATCTTTGTAGACGTTTTCCCCTTATAGTAGTTTTAGAGAGGAAAAATATTGTTTTATTGCGTTTATATTCAGCATTTTATCTTTCGTCCGTCATGGATAAGCAAGAACTACTCGACTCAAGGTATCTTAGAATGGCTCAAATCTGGGCCGAGAATTCCTATTGCAAGCGCCGCCAGGTGGGTGCGCTGCTCGTTAAGGACAAAATGATTATTTCCGACGGGTATAATGGCACTCCGGTGGGGTTTGAGAATGTGTGTGAAGACGAGAACGACCACACTAAGCCCTATGTGCTGCATGCCGAGGCTAATGCCATCACCAAGGTTGCCCAGAGCAACAACAGCAGCCAGGGTGCCACTCTTTATGTCACCTCGTCGCCTTGCATCGAGTGTGCTAAGCTTATCATCCAGTCGGGTATCAAGCGTGTGGTCTTCAATGAGATATACAGGCTCACCGATGGTATCGACCTCTTGACGAGGGCTGGGATTGAATGTGTGCAATTAGGGATTGATTAATTCAAGACAACTGATAATCATTTTTCTCAAGTTGTTATAATGCAGAACAAAAGAGACTATAGTGCATGGCTGCCGCTTGCTATCGCCATCTCGGTGATAGGGGGCATGGTTATTGGCATTTTCATGGGTAACCCTTTCTCTAATGGCCAGCATTCCACTCAAAGCGACCGCAAGCTCAACACCATCTTGAACCTGATTTCGCAAGAATATGTCGACGACAGCATCAAGACTAAGGACTTGATAGAGATGTCGATACCGGCAATCCTTGCCAATCTCGACCCACACAGCTCTTATCTCTCGGCTGCCGACTTGAAAGCTGCTCAAGAGGAACTCAATGGTAGTTTCTCGGGCATTGGTGTTTCTTTCCAGCTCATGAACGACACTATTGTTGTGGTTGAGGTGATTCCCGGCGGGCCCAGCGACCGCGCAGGACTGGTGGCTGGCGACAAGATTGTCACTATCGAGGACAGCACTTTTGCCGGCAATCAAGTCGACGCCAACAAGGTGCGGGAGAAACTGCGTGGCACTAAGGGCACGAAGGTGAAGGTGGGAATAGCACGCGATGGCAGCAATAAGCTCCTGAACTTCGTCATCACCCGTGGCGATGTGCCCATGAATTCGGTCGACGCCAGCTATATGCTCGACAAGACCACTGGATATGTCAAGGTGTCGCAGTTTGGACGCAACACCTACAATGAGTTTGTCAATGCCCTCAACTCGCTCAAGAACGAGGGTGCCAAGCGCTTCATGGTCGACCTGCGAGGCAATGGAGGCGGATATCTCGACATTGCCATTATCATGGTCAATGAGTTCTTGCCTGAGAACAGATTGATAGTTAGCACCAAGGGACGTCATCGCCGCGATGAGACTACTGCCTACAGCGATGGGCGAGGGCAGTTCCAGGACGAGGAGCTGGTGGTGCTCATCGATGAGTTCTCGGCTAGCGCAAGCGAGATTTTTGCCGGTGCTATTCAGGATAATGACCGCGGACTTGTGGTGGGATGCCGCTCATTTGGCAAGGGACTGGTGCAAAAGCAGTTTGACCTGCCCGACAAGAGCGCCGTTCGCCTGACGATAGCTAAGTATTACACGCCTTCGGGACGCTGCATCCAGAAACCCTATAACAACGGCGAGAGCGCCTATCAAAAGGATATCCTCGACCGCTACAGCAATGGCGAGCTATATAGCAAGGACAGCATCAAGATTGACAAGTCTAAGATTTTTGAGACCACAACAGGCCGCAAGGTCTATGGCGGAGGCGGTATCATCCCCGACATTTTCGTGCCTCGCGACACTACCGGATTCTCGTCCTACTATGCCGCGGTGGCTGCCGCTGGACTGCTCCAGGAATATGCGCTCAAGTATGTCACTGCTCGTCGCGCCTCTCTCAACAAGATGAGCGACTACAAGCAGCTCATGCGCAATCTGCCTGCCAACGATGACCTGCTCAACGACTTTGTGAAATATGCCGCCGACAAGGGCGTGCCTGCTAGGTGGCACTACATCCACCAGTCGCAGGACATTATCACCAGCGTCATCAAGGCGCTCATTGCCAGCGACATCTTTGGCAAGAGTGTATATTACCCCATTGTCAACCGCACCGACAAGACCATCGAGACTGCCCTAAAGGCTCTCAACAAGCACAAGGCGGCTTTCCCTATCACTAATTACTAATCTCTCTAATGGACAAGAAAGAACTTCGCAAGAACATCAAGGCACTTGTGCGGCAACTCAGCGATGAGCAAAAGCAGCACGAGTCGCAGGTGGTCTTCGGCAATATAGAGAAACTGGACATCTTCAAGAACAGCAACAACGTGATGCTGTTCTCGTCTTTGCCCGACGAGTTGCCCACTCACCAGGTCATTGAGCGCTGGGCAAAGACGAAGAATGTGTATTTGCCACGAGTAAGCGGCGACGACATCGAGGTGATAAAATATGAGCCGGGAACTCTCAAGCAGGGCAGCTTCAATATATTGGAGCCTACCTCGGGCGACGTGGTCGACCCTGCGATTCTCGACCTGATCATCGTGCCGGGTGTGGCTTTCGACCTCGCTGGCAACCGCTGTGGACGTGGCAAGGGCTATTACGACCGCTTCCTGGCACGCACCAGCGCCACCACCATTGCGGTGTGCTTCGATTGCCAGCTGGTGACCGACGCATTAATCCCCACCGAGCCTCACGACATCCCAGCCCAGCACATTGTCACTTGCAATAGTATCATAATCTAACTCAGGTGTATATATAGTTAGGTAAATGAGCGTGCACAGTAAAAAATATTATGTAACCAGCTCCCCCTCTAAGATAGAGGGGGCAGGGGGGAGTATGAGCTGATTACACCCTTCAAAAGCATTATCGTAGTGATCTAATATCATCATGGCATTAATCAACAGCGACTCTAAACTCAGTGAGATAATTCTTCACGACGCTTCCACAATCACAGTACTCGACCGCTTTGGGATAGCGCTGGGAGTGGGCGACGCCACTGTGGCCGACGCTTGCCGCACGCATGGCATCGACATCAAGTTTTTCACCACGATTCTCAACACCTATATCAACGAGAACTATTTCCCGCAGGAGGCGCTGGAACAGTTCAGCGTTGCCGAGATTGTCGACTACCTGAGCAAGACCAACGACTACTATGTGCAGAACGTGCTGCCCAACATTGAGCGGCATTTCTCGTTCCTGATTAGTCGCGCCCCATCCCACAACAATAACCTGGTGCTCATGCGACAGTTCTTCGACGAGATGAAGAGCGAACTCATGCAGCGCATCAACAGCGACCGCGAGCAGTGGTTCCCGCAGGTGTGCAACAGCGAGAATGAAGCACGCTGCAATGTGGCTCGTGCAGCCAGTGGCGACGATGTGCCAGCCGACGTTATCGAGGACAAAATCGACGACCTCATCAACATTCTCATCGTCCACCTCAAGGGCGACTACGACCACAACCTGGGCTATGCCGTGGTGGTCGCTGTCCTCTCGCTCAAGAAGGATATAAGGCAAAACAACCGCATCCGCAACCGCATCTTGCGACCCATATCGCAGGCACTCAGCAATGGTGATGAATAGTGTCAAGTCTATAATATTGACCCACGACACGCTCGAGGCACTGGGACTGCGGTGCCTGCTGAGCAACGTCTTCGGCATGGATGCCCACATTGGCGACAATGTGGCAGCACAGGTCGAGCCCGATATCTACTTCATCGATCAGGCAACGCTGGTTGAACAACTGGGATTCTTCCTGCCACGCAAGGCCAAGACAATTGTGCTCACTCATGGCGATGTTGATGTCGACGACATGAAGTCGCTCAATGTGGCAGTGGGGGAGAGCGATATCATCAACAGCCTCAACGCCATGCTCGAGACTCACCAGCAAGAAGAGCACAACAGCACAGCACTCTCGGCAAGAGAAGTGGAGGTGCTGCGACTCATCGCCTCAGGACGCATCAACAAGGAAATAGCACAGGAACTCAGCATCAGCATCAACACCGTCCTCACCCACCGCAAGAACATCACTACCAAGCTAGGAATAAAAAGCGTCTCAGGCCTGACCTTCTACGCCATGATGAATGGAATAGTGTAACACAATCAAGTCTCTAAAGTGATTATGTGCATCAAAACCTCTTAATTTCAGGCGATAAGCTCCCCCTCTATCTTAGAGGGGGAGTTGCGGGGACGACCCACTTTTGATGCACTTTCTATAAGTCCACTTTAAAAAGTAAAAACCACTAATTTTGAGCATTTTTCGCAAAATATATTTTGTTGATATTCAATAGTTTTTAATCGTACTTAATCGTTTGACAACTTGAGTCGGCACAATAATACGACTTTTTCAAGTGGACTCTTCTATTTATTAGTAACACCCTGTTGTATGGTGTTGCAAAATTGCGTCATGAAGGGAACGTGGCTTCGATGCTGCTGTTTTTCTTTAGCTAGTTCACAACCATCATGACTGTTCCCATAATGCAGCCGAGGAGGGCGCCGAGCCACACGATGGCACGGAGCTCTTTTTTCATCACGGTGAGAATGATTTGCTCGGCTTCTTCCATGTCCATCTCTTGGATGCGAGACTCGACTATTTTGCTGATGTTTATGCTCTCAAGGATGCGGGGCAGGTGTTCGCTAATTATTGTGCGATACACACTCACGATGCCTTCGCGTGCCTGAACCATCTGCTCCTCATGCCCCTCAAAGAGCGTGCGCATGGGCATCGACAGCAGTTTGTCGCTCTCGGTATATACAATGCGTGTCGACATGCTGGGCGCCTGGTCATGCAGCACTTCGTTGATGTGCTGGGCGAGCTTTGTCTCGATGGGCGAGGCAATGACCTCAAGCAACCGGTCGGCCTTGATTTTCCCTGCCACACTGGCACGTGTCTTGTCGATGACATGCTGGGTGGCGGCATGGGCAATGCTCGCGCCTATGGCACGGTCGCGCAGTTTGGCAGTGATGAGCTTGGCAATCTCGTCGCACGTGCTCTCACGCATCGCCGCAATCTCCTCATCGGTGAGATAATGGGCGGCAAACTCTTGCAGTGTCTCGTCGTTGTGCAGCTGGGCCTCGAAGAACTCGTCAATGGCGGTTCTTAGCTTGCCGAGCATGTCGTCACTTAGCAAGGTCTTCTCAAGCACCTCTTTATTCATGAGATTATCACTGATTGCACCGCCAATGGCACCGGCAATGCGGTCCTTCTCCTTAGGAATAATGCCAGGGGTGAATGGCACGTGAATGCCAAGGATATACTTCGCCTTGCGTGGACGAAACAGCATCCTGATGGCGATATCATTAGTGATATACCCAATTATCGCCCCAAGCACAGGCCCCGAGATGTATAGAAGAATCATAGTTGTCAATATTCAGTTGCAGATGTTCAATGTTTTTTTATTTGCAAAATGCATGCCAAGTTTGATTAAAAATCAGCCCACATATTAGCGATTTAAAGAACATTACTAAAAATCTCTACTGATAATGTGGCAACTAATAACAGAAGTGCTTATATAGCAAGAATAAAGATATTTAGAATTCATGCCCTACTATTCAGTTATTACTTATCCGGAGTATGCTTTTCCCATATTCTGTCAGAAATTTAGCAAGCCTCTCTTTGGATAATTGAATTTCAATATATCCCTCCACATCATCTTCAAAATTGAAAACAATCCCTCCATCTCTTAGGGCGAAGTCGACAATTTTCAAACCATTACCATCTTTATAATCCGATAAATTGGCATTAAGTGTTGCTTTAATACGGCTTGAAAGTAGTTCTTGGAAATCTTTGTTCTTGATGTTAACGATTATGTCTTTTAATTCAATTATTTTGTTATTGGTTATATCATAGTTGACATATCGTCTCAATGTTGGCAAACCATGAACTCCATTGAATGTGTTCGCATCAATCTGGAATGTGGCAAATCGTCCAGCAACTTGCGTGCATTTAACTTCGAGATCATCTTCGTACCATGGCACTTTTTGTTGTTTGACCGTTTTAGGAATGGTTTTAACCACCTTGCCTCCCGAACGCTCAGTGCAATATTTCTTAATTATGTCATCAATGTTGGAGGTATTTCGCTCAAAGGCTTGGTAGATAATCTTCTTCTGAAGAATGGTCAAAGATTTGCCATTGTTTGACACTGGCCAGTCAATGTCAACATTTATAATCATGTACTGAGGTTCATCCCGGAACTTGAGGTAACCAGTTTTTTTCTTCTTGGTGATGGTCAACTTATTAGTTGAATTATTTGGCACAGTTGAAGTAGTCAGCTGCTTGTCTTTCACGTTTGCGCCTACATTCTCTACAGGCTGACCATCCTTTTCGGTCATCTTATAGAACTCGCCATCAAGAAATATTTCATTTGTTTCATGAAGATAGGCTATAGGCAGAATCACGTTTGGCCGTGCAGCACCATAATATTCACCGTTAAAATTTCCATCATTAATGTCTAAATCACATAGCATATTGCCGTTTTTGTCAAAGCATTGTTCAAAAGAATTTTTATATTCCCCATTTGGGACAATTTCACCTTTACCCTCAGGCTTAAAATCATCACCTAAATCAAGGTCATAGTCATATAGCATGAAATGATCATTATTTATCTCAAGTTGAACAAAGTAACTATCAGTAAAAAGCAAATAAAAGTCTTTTTGATTGACGTTAATCATTTCATCACCAAATGCCGTGAAATGATGTCCATTGGGCTTGCACTTGAATATCCTTACTTTTTTCCCACTCTTGCTGACGAAAGTTGTGAAGTCGCCAACATCCGATACGAATAACAGATGCTTTTTAAAAGATTCTTTTGTTATATTTTGAGCAGGTATTCTAACATTCGGCACTCCATAATTAGGATTCCAATGCTTAACGATGTAATAATTCTTTCTCTTTGTGAAAGACAGCCCACCGCTATAGCCCATCTTTTCTATTTTTAGAATTCCACCGTCGCAAGCAACAATTTCACCCTTCTTAAATATCACTCCATGAATTACAAGGTCCTTTTTTGCGCGATAGATATCTAATGTACCAATACTCTCTCTTGCCGTTAATTCATTATAGCATGAAATGCACAGTACTGTTAGGACCAAAAAGATTAAAGTTTTCTGTTTCATGATTGTTTTTTTAGATTAATATTTTATTTTTATTGCCATTGACTTTGATGATATAGATTCCGTGCTGTGGCACAGGAAATATTGTTTGGCTACCTTGATATATTATCTTTCCGTTTAAGTCGTAAACAACAATTTTTGGCTTTTCAACGCCTTTGATTACAATGTTTAGTCCATCAACTTCAATATTGATGTCATTGGTGATAATTGTGTTAATAGCATCAAAGTCATATTCTACAATGTTGAAATCTTTCCATACTTCAGCATTGTGATAAGCGTTGCCACTTCCAACGGGAACATATAGAGTACAAGAAGGTATTATTGCATCGTCGAATAAATAATAGCCACGAAGAGGAATCTTAATGTTGCAATAGATTTCATTCAAGCAACCGCATTGTTCAAATGCATATGCATTTATCAGAGTAACACTGTTTGGTATACTAAGCGAAATCATGTTTGCACAACCATAGAAGGCCCCCCATCCAATATTATTTACAGAGTTTGGAATGATAACTTCGGTCAAACTGGAGCAACCGCTAAAAGCATAGCTTCCAATTGTTTTAATTGAAGTAGGGAGAGTAATAGATGTCAATCCATTCAATCCAGAACAAAGATATGCAGGAATTATCTCTACAGAATTTCCAAAAGTAAATGAGGTTATGCTACTCAAGTCCAGGAATGGAGATAATCTTGTTGAATAACTAGTATTGCTAAAGTCTTCACAAGTTTTTATATCCCAGTTCACTTTTTTCAGATTAGTGCAGCCCATAAAAACTCCAGAGCCAATATTAATCACAGAATTAGAGATTGATACAGATGGTATACCACTACAATTGGCAAAAGCATAATCTCCAATTTCTTTGATTGAGTTTGGAATATCTAACGCCCCTTTTAGTCCTGTACAACCTGAGAAAGCATAATTTCCAATAGATGTTACCGAACTGGGAATAGATATGGATGTTAAGCCACTGCAATTATTGAAAACATAACCATTAATTTCTATTATTGAGGTTGGAATTGTTAACGATCCTGTTAACCCAGAACAACCACTAAAAGCTCCTGAACCAATTACAGTTGTTGAATTTGGGATAATTAACGATCCTGTTAACCCAGAACAACCACTAAAAGCTCCTGAACCAATTACAGTTGTTGAATTTGGGATAGTTAACGATCCTGTTAACCCAGAACAACCACTAAAAGCTCCTGAACCAATTACAGTTGTTGAATTTGGGATAGTTAATGAACCTTTTGCGCCTGAACAATTAAAAAAAGCATAGTCTCCTATCGTTTTAATTGAAGATGGGAGTGAAATAGTTGTCAATCCAGTCAATCCACGACAAAGATTTGCAGGAATTCTCTCTACAGAATTACCAAATGTAAATGAGGTTATGTTATTCAAATCATAAAAAGCATATGTGTTTTCTAAATCATCACAGGATTTTGCGTTCCAATAAACATTATTCAAGTTAGAACAGTTATAGAAGGCCATTGTGCCAACCTTGGTAACTGACTCTGGAATTGTTATACAAGTTAAACCTGTACAACCTTCAAAGGCACAACTGTAAATCTTTTTAACTGTGTTTGGGACAACTGTGTTTTTACAGCCAATGATAAGAGTATTAGATGCTGTTTCAATTATTGCATTGCAGTTATCTCGAGAATCATAATTTACATTACTGCTGTCAATATTTATTGAACCTATTCCTGGGCAATAATGAAATGAGTCATATCCAATATACGCTACTGAAGTACCGATAGTAATAGATTTTAATCCTATTAACCCATAGCAAAGATAATCTGGTATTTTTTCAACAGAATTACCAAAAGTAATACTGTTTATACTGTTTATTCCATTGAAAGGCCTTGAAGAACCATCAAAATCGGAACATGATTTTGCATTCCACATAACGTTTTTGAGATTATAACAATTGGTAAAAGCATTCTCGCCAATTGATTCTAAAGAGTTCCCAACAGTTATCGATGACAAATTGCGGCAATTGGCAAAAGCCCATGAACCTATTGATAAAACAGAATTAGGAATGGTAATAGATTTCAAGCCAATGCATTGTCTAAAAGCATAATCGCTGATTTTAGTAATGGAATTGGGAATAACTGTGTTCTTGCATCCAAGAATAAGAGTGTTGGATGCACTTTCAATTAAGGCGTTACAATCGTCTCGTGAATCATATTTGGAATTATTGGGATTCACATATATTGAACTTACTCCTGAGCATCCAGTAAAGGCCTGAAATCCAATTTCATTTACTGAAATAGGGATTGCTAATGTGCCTGATAGGCCTGAACAATCAAAGAATGCACAAGAACCAATTTCAATTACTGAGTTAGGGATTGTTAATGTGCCAGAAAGACCTGAACATTCATAAAATGCATAAGAACCAATCTCAATCACAGAGCTAGGAATGTTCAGTGTGCCAGTTATGCTTGAACAGCCACTAAAAGCACGCATGCCAATAAATTTAACAGAGTTTGATATATTTATTGATGACAACTCAGGCAAACCCTGACAAATGTATGCTGGTATTTTTTCAACTGAATTTTCAAAATAAAATGTTTTAATGCTATTTGAACCATTAAAAGGAGATGAAAGGTTATTGTTTTCACAAGATTTAGCTTTCCAAAAGACAGTATTTAAGTTTGAACAATTAGAAAAAGCAAACTTTCCAATTAAAGCAATCGAGTTCGGTATGTCTACATAGGTCAAGCCATTGCAACTAGAGAAAGCGTATTTGCCTATTGTTGTTACTGAGTTAGGAATAGTAACTGAAGTTATGTTTGTGCAGCCTGAGAATGCGTTCTCTCCTATTGTTGTTACCAAGTAAGTTTTTCCACTGTAGGTGACGTTTGAAGGAATAGTCAATGTGCCGCTGAGATTATAGTATCTTGGATTATCAGTTTTTTCATACGTCACGGCTACAGAATTCCCATCGCTGTTCTTATTGAAACAGAGTCCATTCACCTTGAAGTCGTAAGCCCATGTAGTTGCTGCTATAGTCAGCATCAGTAGAGTGAGTGTTATCGATCGTTTCATACTATTGATTTTATAAAGTTAGACATGTTTTCAGCAAAGATTTCATTAAGGAAGTGAATTATTTTGTTGTTATTTTTCTGTTCATCATTCATTGTGTCATTGGCATCGTCTCTAAGGATGGAAGTGGTTATTAGTCTGTAATCATGCTTACGAGCTAAGTTGAGGATATAATTAAATGTGTTTCCATCAGTTTCTCGATAATTGTGGCAAGCCCCCACAATTACATTACATGAATACTTCTCGATAAGAGGTAAGAAATAATCTTTAAGATATGATTTGTGGTCTCCAAAAGAACAGATGCCAAGAGTTAACTCTTTTCCTTCGTTGTTTTGGTATTTTCCAAAACAAACGACATCATTGTTTTCCTCTTTGATGTCAGGAAAAATTATTTTTTTATCTATGAAAGGGAATGTGTTTGCAAGTTGATTGATTGCTGAACTTTTTCCTGTCTCAGCTGAACCAACTACAGCGATGATTACTTTTTTCAATCTTGTTTCCATATCGTTAAAAAATTATAAATTGAATATTTGTTCTGTTTCTTGGTATTTTGTTTTTGCTTATGAATACACACAAAAAAGGTGCGCGCTTTATTTTCTTTTGTACCTGTGTGGCTCTGGACTGGCCTAGTAACAGAAAGAAAACAGCTCACACCTCTTGATGTATCGGAGCAAGTGAATCCCGAGGGCTTCCTCTTGTTGATAGCATGAAGTGGTTGCGTTGCTGCTGGCCTCTGTTACGATAGGTGAATTGTCCAGATTCACAGGTACTGGCCGCATTACGCTTCCGCAAAAATGTAGCATCAATGGTTTACAGGCTCTCTTGCCATCCATGATGCGATGCAAAAATAAGCCAAAAACTTGAAAGATGCAACATTTATGAGCTGTTTTCGCACATTTTTTGCTATGAGTGCAAAATTAGTTTGGCAGCGCAAAATGTGCAATGTCGTTGCCTGTTCAAGTGTGTTCACGATAGTTAAAAAAGATTTTTTTAGCTGGTTGATAGCAATTTCATAAACATTTTATGTAACTTTGCAAAGAAATTTAAAAAGCCGTGTAGCTATGTCAGAAAGAGAAATGAATTCTTATAGGTTCAGTTCTGGTGAAGAACCTAGCGACGAGATGCTCGCTCAACTGATGAGGGAAGTAGCAGAAGAAGCTCGTGAGAAGGACAAACTTGCCACTGAGGCTTATTTAGCTCAAATGCGTCGTGATATTGAGCATAAACAGTTGCAATGGGGAGCGATGATTAAAGATGCCTGCAATGTCAATTAAAAACCACCAGCCAGAGATGATAGTGATAGCTGGGCCTAATGGTTCAGGTAAGACATCTGTGACAAAAAAATTACTTCATCATGAATGGACTGAAGGGACGTTGTATATTAACCCCGATGAAATAGCTCAAGAAAAATTTGGTGACTGGAATTCGCAAGAAGCGGTGTTAAAAGCGGCTAAGTATAGTGAACAATTACGTGAGAACTGCCTTAGAGAAAAGACTAGTTTCGTTTTTGAGACGGTAATGTCTTCGCCTGAAAAAGTTGATTTTATTATTCGAGCTAAAAAGGTTGGTTTTTTTATCCGTATTTTCTATATATCCACAAATCACCCTTCAATTAATGCATCACGCATCGCTAAGCGAGTTATGCAGGGTGGGCATGATGTCCCAATAAGTAAGATTATATCTCGATATTACAAGTCCATAGCCAATTGCAAAATTATTTCTTCGCTTGTTGACCGATTGTATGTCTACGATAACTCTGTTGATGGCGTTGACGCATCGTTACAATTTCGCATGAATAAAGGAGTGGTAATCAAGACTTATGTTGCCGAAGTGTGTCCTTGGGCTCAAGATTTGTTGCCAAGTGATAAATAGCAAATGTTATGAGTGGCGAAAATGACAATCTTGAGAATGAAGAGTCTCAGTCGGGGTTCTTTGTGAGTCTTGACGAGAGTGGTGTGGGCGATGGCGAGTGGTGCCACATTGAGGAGGTTCACCGCTCAAATCATGGCATGACTCTTGTGTATAAGGCTCAACATTATGGAAAGCTCTTTGCCCTCAAATGTCTAAAAAAAGAATATTGTGATGACATCAATGCCATTGCATTGCTTGAAAAGGAGTTTGACTTAGGCTTCAATCTTCGCCACAAGAATATTGCCTTGACGCTCGACTTCACCCATGTCGCGACACTCGGCAAATGTGTCGTGATGGAATGGATTGACGGAGAAACGCTAAAAGACTACCTTCAAAATCACGAACTGAGCAAAAACAAAGCGAAAAGTATTGCCCTTCAGCTATGTGACGCTGTTGAGTTTCTTCACAGTCATCAGGTGATACATCGTGATCTGAAACCGTTGAATGTGATGATTAGTGCTGTTGGGGAACAGGTGAAGGTGCTTGACTTTGGACTGAGTGATTCTTCGCGTTTCACATCATTCAAACAGCCTGCCGGCACACCTGGTTATGTCGCCCCAGAGTTACTTTCGGGCACGAGCAATGGCGACGTGCGCAGCGATATCTACTCGCTTGGTGTGATGCTTAGTGAGTTGCATCCGTCATTGGCAAAGGTGGCTCGTCGATGTATGGCGGCAAGTGCTGATGACCGCTACCAGAGAGTGTCGCAGGTGCGCAAGGCGTTGACTGACCGAAAAGGCCAGTGGTGGTGGGGTGTGGCATTGTCGCTCACAGTGATTGCAATAGTGATGTTGCTGTTGCTTCCAAGAACCAGCGAGAAAAAAGAGACTGCGGTTTTGTCACCAGCCGACTCCGTTAGTGTGTATGAGAAAAGTAATAAAGACATCCTTGAAACAAACAAAGAGTTAGTCCCCAAAACTTTAGAAGAGCCTGTCCATACCCCAATAAATGAGAAGATTATCGTCGCCGATGAATTGACTGACAGGCAATCATCAAATATTGTCAATCAAAATCACATTAATGAGTGGGAGCTGATAGACAGCACAAAGTCAATGGCATTAAAGCTGTATGCCGAATACAAAAACACGATTGAAGACAAAAGCCTGAGTGATATAGAGAAAGCAAAAGCAAGCCGACAGTTTAGTCTAGAACTTGAAATGAGGGTACACAAAATAATTGAAGAAGCCCATATTGAAGATGCTGAAGAGTGTAAAAGGCTAGAGGCAAGGGCTTTATCTGCCGCTCGCTTAGCAATAAAGAAGGCTATTGAGGTTGAGAATTGACATTTTCTCTTTCTCTCGCATTTTTAATTAGATCATATAGCTCGCCCACCGATTCTCTAGAGAGTTCATCTGTATTACTCATGTCCTCGTTGTTATAGGTGATAATCCACATGCTGTCGCTTGAAAGTCCCTTTCTCATCAATGACTGAGATATGCAGTCGGTTTCATAGGTTGTGGTGTCAAAAAAAAGAGTGAACCATTGTCCGCATGTTTTGGCAATAAAGAAGATGAATTCTTCATAGATCGCGACATCCCAGATGTAACAGTCATCAAAAACTGGTCGGTTAACTTTAAGGTGTTTTCCATTATAAATGATTTCATCCAAGTCGATTGGGGTTTCGTTATTTAGCAGTTTGTTGCGGACATAAAGGGTGGGGTAGTAGATGATTTTTGATTCTGTCTGAGGAAGATTTTTTTTGTTGATTTCGTCATAATAGTCGTTGTCTATAGCTATCGATAGGTAATCGTTATTATGGTTTTTGGGTACAGGAACGTCAATTACCAATCCTTGCATGAAGTATTCCATGTCACCGTCACGCAACACGATGTTCTTAAGACCAGAGGGTCTATCTTTTTTTGCACTCCCTGCTAATGCAAAGCAAATTAGAAGAAGTGTGAAGCAAACTTTCTTTTTCATGGCTGCAAAGCTAAATATAATTGTTGAGAATAGCAAATGTTCATTCGTGTTCACGATGGTTAAAGTTTGTGACGACGTGCTTGAAATATAGTATTTGTCACTATATTTGCATAAAGAATTTCATTATGACAGACGAAAAACGAAAAATAGAAAGCCTGTTAGCTCTTGTGGCGCAAAAGTCGGAGCATCCATTAAGTACGATAACCAATCTCAACTGTCTTGTGGCTGAGATTAAAAAAAGCACTGGCGAGAAGCTCAGTGTCTCTACCTTGCGGCGTCTGTTGGGCATGGTGGATAGTGATCATGAGCCATCAATCGGCACTTTAGACATTTTGAGTCGCTATGTGGGTTATCGAGGTTGGCGCGATTTTATTGCTCACGATGAAGGCTCTGATGCTCAGTCGCAGTTTGTTAACGAGAAATTGATTAGGTGTGACCAACTCAACGCTGGTGATATCGTGGAGCTTGAGTGGGCTCCAGCTCGCATGTGTAGGCTCTTGTGCTTGGGTTATGGTCGCTTTAAGGTGCTTTTGAGCATTAATTCCAAACTTGCCGAGGGCGACACACTATGCTGCAAGGTAGTGTGTGTGGGACAGCCTTTTGTGGCCACCGATGTGTTGCGTGGTGACCGTCTCGAGAAAGTTTATGTGGCTGGAAGTAAATTGGGGATCAGTGCGTTGCGCTTGTTGAAAAAAGAATAGTCAATAAATAAGGTGCACCAAGCTGAGGGCACACCTTATTATATAATATGGAAGATTGTTTTATTATCCCAGGAAGCCGAGGAGTACACCAGCGGCTACTGCCGAACCAATTACACCAGCCACGTTTGGTCCCATGGCGTGCATGAGCAGGTAGTTGGTTGGGTCGGCCTTGAGACCCTGGTCATTGCTGATGCGGGCAGCCATAGGCACAGCGCTCACACCGGCATTACCAATCAATGGGTTCAACTTCTTGTGCTTGGGCAGGATGAGGTTGAAAATCTTCACAAAGAGAACACCCGAGGTGGTGGCGATGACGAACGCCATGAAACCCAGGGCAAAGATCTTAACGGTGTCGGCAGTAAGGAACTCCGAGGCTTGAGTCGAGGCTCCCACTGTCATACCCAGGATGATGGTTACCATGTCGGTCATGGCGTTGCTTGCGGTCTTGGCAAGACGGGTAGTAACGCCACTCTCACGCAACAGGTTGCCAAAGAACAGCATGCCGAGCAGTGGCAGGCCACTGGGCACGAAGAAGCAAGTGAGAATCAGACCCACGATGGGGAAGATAATCTTCTCGGTCTGCGACACTTTGCGGGCAGGCTTCATCTTCATGGTGCGCTCCTTCTTGGTGGTGAGCAGGCGCATGATGGGCGGCTGAATCACTGGAACAAGCGCCATGTAGCTATAGGCACTCACGGCGATGGCACCCATCAAGTTGGGAGCAAGCTTCGACGACAGGAAGATAGCGGTAGGACCGTCGGCACCACCAATGATGGCGATAGCACCGGCCTGGTCGGGCATGAAGCCCATGGCAAGGGCCACCATGTAGGCACCAAAGATACCAAACTGCGCTGCGGCGCCCACAAGCATGAGCTTGGGGTTGGCAAGCAGGGCCGAGAAGTCGGTCATCGCACCAATGCCCAGGAAGATGAGCGGTGGATACCAACCTTGACGCACACCCTGATAGAGGATGTTGAGCACCGACCCTTCCTCGTAGATGCCAATCTCGTTTCCTGGCTGGAAGGGTATGTTGCCTATCAAGATACCAAAGCCAATGGGCACGAGCAACATGGGCTCGAAGTCATGCTTGATGGCAAGGTAAATGAAAAGCAAACCCACACAGAGCATTATCAGGCTCTCGGGCGCCAACGAAACGTTGTAAAAACCCGTGAAGTGCCAGAACTGCTCCAAGTTTTGAGCTAGTGAATCTAATAGTACCATAATATTAAGCGATAATCATAATAGTGGTACCCTCGAGTACCGACTCATCCTTTGCTACGTTGATTGATTTAACAACACCATCCTTGCCGGCGTGAATCTCGTTGCCCATCTTCATGGCCTCGAGAATGCACACAACGTCGCTGGCCTTAACCTCTTGTCCCTCTTTTACAAAGAACTCCTTGATAACACCAGGAAGTGGCGATGAAATAACAAACTCTCCTGCAGCGGCGGCTGGCTTAGCAGCAGCGGGCTTGGCAACTGGAGCGTCGTTGCTCACTGCCACTCTCTTCACTACAGGTTTGATAGCCTTCTCCTCTTCGAGTTCAACGTTGTAAGAAACACCGTTTACCTCGATGTGGGCAATATTGTTCTCAATGTCACCAACATTTACTTTGTATTCGTGACCATTGATTTTATACTTATATTCTTTCATTGATAAAACAAATTAAATGTTAGTGATTAATGATTGTCGTGATGCTTGGGAACACGAAGCAGCAAGTTGCCTTTTGAACCCCATGAGCTGTGAGCCTCATGACTGTGGTCGATGGTTATCACGCCACTTTCCTCGTCATGAGAGTTGAAGTGCTGATACAGGGCCATGCAGATGGCTGCAATAGCCTCATCGGCCTCGCCGCCTTCCTGTGCCACGGGCTCTTCTTCTTTAACTGCTGCTGGTTCTTCCTTCTTGCCATCCTTGCTTGAGAAAGCAATGCCAAAGAGCTTGAAGAGGATGTAGAGCAGTAACAGCGCCAAGAACACTACGCCCATCGACATGATGGTAAGCATGATGCCCGAGGGGTCTCCGTCTTTAAACTTCTGGATGTTCTCGTTCACTGGGCGGGCGTTGAACTTCGCTGGAGTGATGGCGAGTTCCTCGCTGCTGCCGTTGCGCATTTGCCACTCGGCTTTGTCGAAGCTGCGAGAGTCCTTGTGAAGGTCGATAGCATCCTCGCTAGTGCGGGCAAACGACTGGTCGGCGGGCAGGTTGGCAGGCACTATAACCTCGTCAACAAGGTCACCGTTCACGTCGTAGAGGGCAATGTAGTTGTCCTTTCCTGCCTCGAGCTTGAATGGGAGGTGGAAGGTGCCTGCAGCATCTTCACCGTCGGCAAAGAACACCACATGGGTGCGTGGCTTTACCTTGGTGTCGACGTCGCCGCGGGGTATCACATAGATTTTATCGCCCTCTTTCTCGGCAAGCTCATTCAGGAGTTGATTGCGCTTCTTGTTGCTCTTCGACTCCTCTACCTTGAAGTAGTTTTGGATGTAGTCCTGCTTGAAAGTGGTGATAAACATCTTCTCGATAGCATTGGTGCTGTGCGAGGCATTGAAAATCTCAATCCAGGCTGAGCGGTGGCCATCGGCGTCAACATAGTTGCTGTCGTTTTGAACCATCACCTCGTTGATGCGCAGGTCAAGGCGACCTTGTGCCATCGCGGTCATGGCGGCAACCACAGCAATCAGTGTCAATATTATTTTCTTATTCATCTTGAATTGTTGATAGTTGATGGTTTATGGTTTATCGAAGCTTGTGGTGAGATTCATCGCAAGGCATTCTCTAAACACTAAACTACTACAATGGAATATTGCCGTGCTTCTTGGCGGGATTGTTGTACTTCTTGGTGCGCAGTTGCTCAAGGGCACGAATCACGCGGAAGCGAGTGTTGCGGGGCTCAATAACATCGTCGATGTAGCCATACTTGGCAGCATTGAATGGAGTGCAGAACAAGTCGTTGTACTCTTGCTCTTTCTCCTCGATGAACTTCTTGTTGTCCTCAAGAATTTGGGCAGCCTTTGCCTCGTCGCCAGCCTCTTTAGCCTCGGCAGCGGCAGTCTTGGCAGCCTTCATGTCCTTGGCATAGAGAATGCCAGCGGCACCAGCAGCACCCATCACAGCAATCTCGGCACTTGGCCATGCATAGTTCATGTCGCCACGCAGCTGCTTGCAGCTCATCACAATGTGGCTGCCACCATAGCTCTTGCGCAGGGTGACGGTAACCTTGGGAACGGTAGCCTCTCCGTAGGCGTAGAGCAACTTGGCACCGTTAAGGATAACGGCGTTATACTCTTGGCCAGTACCAGGCAAGAAACCGGGCACGTCAACGAGTGTTACCAGTGGAATGTTGAAGGCATCGCAGAAGCGAACGAAGCGTCCACCTTTCTTAGAGGCGTTAACGTCGAGCACGCCGGCCATGTGCTGGGGCTGGTTGGCTACCACACCCACACTCTGACCATTGAAGCGAGCGAAACCCACGATGATGTTCTTGGCAAAGTCGCGGTGTACCTCAAGGAACTCGCCGTTGTCGACGATTGCACCTATCACGTCATACATGTTGTAAGGATCGTTGGGGCTCTCGGGGATGATGTTGTTCAAAGCATCCTCTACACGGTCGATAGGATCGGTGCACTCGCAGCGGGGAGCCTCCTCCATGTTGTTGCTGGGCATGTAGCTCAACAGGCGCTTGATGGTGTTGATGACTTCTTCCTCGGTGTCGCAGGCAAAGTGGGTAACACCACTCTTCTGGGCATGAACAGTTGCACCACCCAGTTGCTCTTGGGTCACGTTCTCGCCAGTAACGGTCTTTACTACTGCAGGACCGGTAAGGAACATGAACGAGGTGCCCTTGGCCATGAGTGTGAAGTCGGTAAGGGCGGGTGAATATACTGCACCACCGGCGCATGGACCCAGGATAGCCGAAATCTGGGGAACTACACCACTGGCATCGATGTTGCGCTGGAAAATCTCGGCATAGCCAGCAAGGGCATTGATGCCCTCAGGAATGCGTGCGCCGCCCGAGTCGTTAAGACCAACGATGGGAGCACCCTGCTTCATGGCCAGGTCCATAACCTTGCACATCTTCCATGCCATTGCCTCGCCAAGCGAGCCACCTATCACGGTGAAGTCTTGTGCGAAGACATATACTAATCGTCCGTCAACGGTTCCATAACCAGTTACTACACCGTCGCCAAGGAACGATTTCTTCTCCTGACCAAAGTTGGTGCAGCGATGGCGCACAAACATGTCGAGCTCTTCAAAACTGCCTGGATCAAGGAGCATATTGATTCTCTCACGGGCTGTGTATTTGCCCTTCTCATGCTGCTTGGCGATGGCCTTCTCGCCGCCGCCCACGCGTGCCTGGGCACGCATGTCGATGAGTTGCTGGATTTTTTCGAGTTGTTTACTCATTTTTATTTGATTTGTTGATAGTTATCAGTTGTCGGTTATCAGTTGTCAGTTGGCGTAGCCACTTGACACTTAAAACTTTAAACTTAACTCAATTATTTGTTGGGGTCTTCGCAAAGCTCAACGAGAGCGCCAGCCGAGGTCTTGGGGTGAACGAAAGCGATATTCAGGCCCTCAGCGCCCTTGCGGGGTGCCTTGTCGAGAACGCGACCGTCCTTGTCCTGGATCTCCTGCAATGCGTTGGCAACGCCGTCTTCTACTGCAAATGCGATGTGCTGGATGCCACCACGGCCACCGTTCTTCTCAATGAACTTGGCGATAGCGCTGTCGGGGCTTGTTGCCTCAAGAAGCTCAATCTTGGTTTGGCCCACCTTGAAGAAGGCTGTTCTAACGTGCTGATCTTCTACCTCTTCGATTGCGAAGCATTTGAAACCGAGAAATTTCTCATAGAAAGGTATAGCCTCATCAAGGCTTGTGACTGCTATACCAACGTGTTCGATGTGTGAAATGTCCATAATTAATTGTTAGTAAAAAGTTTATATTATAAGTTAATTATATTTCTTGCAAAAAGACGTGCAAAGGTACAAATTTTTTATTTAAATAAGGTGTAATTAAGTTATAATCTTTGTGAAAAAAATGGGAAATAGCATGCAACACAATCACGCGCTATAACAACCTAATGAGAGGTGTTATAGCGCGTGTGAAATTCTCCAGCTGAGGGTAGGTGGCATCAATAGGCCATCAAGTAGTGGTAGCCGCCTTGAATCACTATCCACTGACCAGCAATCTCTCGCCAGATGTCGTAGTGAACACCTTCGAGTGAAGGATATCTCACATATAGTTCAAAGCCTGCCTTGGTGTCGGTCATGACCATGATTTCAGGCGTGAAATAAAGCAGTTCATCAATCTCGGGGCCTATGGTTGTCATCTTGGGGTAATCTTTATCTTGCTCCCACCATGCATTGTGACTGGAAATCACCTGGCCTTTGGCAATGCATACAAATGCTGCGAGAACCTGTCCTTTATGGGGCTGGAAAACAACATAGTAGAACGAGCGGCCCTTGTCTTGACAAGTGGCTACCCACTCTATCTTGCGTATCTTGTAAATGTCGGCGTAATAATTCTCAATGATTTTGCGCTCTCTTGCTCCCACTTTGGGTTTCGACTCTCCAGCGAGATATCGTGAGAACTGCAGTGGCGTGTGGTCTTTGAGCCACGCCTGAGGCACGATGATGGGCACTGCCTGGTCCTTGCTGTAGCCGCGGAACATCTTCTTGGTCATGTCGGCATCGTTGAGGGCATAGGTGTAGCATTTGCCCAGTTCTATCTTGTTGCCATCGCTGTCGTAGCTGCCATTGTAGGATTTCACCAGGTGGATGTTTCCCACATGGGGCTTGAATACCATGCGGTCATATTTCATCGATTTCATCACGGCCTCTTCACTGGTCACATCGCCAGGCACTGTGAACTGGTTCTTGACAATGTTGATGTCGTAGGCAAACATAGGGTGGTGTCGCAGCGTGATGTCGTTGCTGCGGTCAACATCCGAGTTGGTGTAGAAGTCCTCAACGCGATGCCAGTTCAATTTCTCGTTGTCGATGGTATACTCGGGACTGATAATCTGGACTTTTCCATTAATCGCCTTGAATACGGTTTTCGTCATGTGGATGTCGGCGATAACAAACTCTTTAACGCCATCGTTGTCCAAGTCCTCAATGGCATAATAATAAGCCTTATCAGCGCCGTCAACAAGGTCGTTGGCGCACAATAGAACATCGGCAAATGCATTGTAGTACAATCTGTCTTCGTTAGTGGTTTGTGCCATCGCTGGCAGCACCATTGCCAGCAGTAGTGATAGGAAAATGTAACGTTTCATAATAGTAAAAATATAGTTTGTAATCAATAATGCTTTTCTATGATACGTAAAAATCTTACGCTTTTTGCGAGATCGACTACGCCCACTTTCACCTTGCGGCGTGGGTCGTTCCAGTAGGGGATGAGGTAGTTCTTCTCGTCGATCTGCGCCAGCGCGTCGTCAACGGTGGCAGCGCCTGAGATCTTCAGCTCCAGCACATAGATGGTGTTCTTGTTCTTCATCACCACGTCGCAGCGGCCGCGGGCGTTCTTTACCTCAGTATCGGTTCTGATGCCAAGGCAGTCGAAGAGCACCTTCAATATCGTCTCAAAGTCGCGCTCGGTCTTGTTACTCAGGTCGTAGGGTAGGGCAGCAAGATAGTTCTGCACTGCAGTGAGGACGGTGTCTATGTCATCGTTGCGCATCGCACGCTGAACAGTTATAAGCAGCGAGGTGTTGTCATCGTCCGACGGATTGAGATACAATGGCATGAGTGTGTTGTAAAAGCCAGAATATACTTCGCCATTTGGTATTCCCAAAGTGTAGATCTCGTCAATAAAATCATAGTCTTTAATCGTCAGGTAACCACTCTGATACAAGATGTGTAACGCACTTTTCATATTGTCGAATGGCTGGTCAAACGAGCTATCATAGACCTGCTTGTTATCTATGTCGGTGAGCTTGAAGTTGTACTTGTCGAGAATCTTTATCAGGGCACTCGGGGTGGCGCTGGTGAACCAGTAGTCTTTGAGGACTTTGTTGGCAAAGGTGTTGACGATGCTGAAAGGATTGTACACGTCTACCATGCCAGGCCCAAAGTGATAACCGTCGTATCGGTCACGCAGCCGTTGTATCATTTCCTCGGGAGTGACTTTGAACTTAATCGCCATCTGAGCGATGTCTTCCTTGAAATCCCGTTCAAGCTCCTGGGCAGTGATGCCACACAGGCCTTCCCATTGCTCTAGCATGGAGATGTTGCTCAGGTTGTTGATGGTGGAGAAGATCGACATCTGCGAGAACTTGGTGATGCCAGTGATAAGCACAAAGCGCAAATGGTCGCTCATGCTCTTTACAGGACCATAGAAACTGTTGTAGATGCTTTTTATGGCCTTTATCTTCTCGGGCTCATCGATGACGTTGAGCACAGGCGAGTCATACTCATCAAAGATGAGCACCGCGCGGTTGCCGGTGCGCTTGTGGGCCGAAAGGATAAGCATCTTGAGCCGGTCACCGAAACTCAAGTTCTCACCTGAGAGGTCATATTTCTTCTCAAATGCTTTTAGCGTCAAGTCCAGAGAACTTTCCACCCCCTTGGGCTCATCGTTCTTGCATTGCGACATGTCGAAGTGGAAAACAGGATACTCGGTCCATTTCTCCTCGAGTTTCTCAATAGCGAGCCCCTTGAACAATTCTTTGTGCCCCTGGAAATAGTGCCGCAATGTGGAGCACAGCAACGACTTGCCAAACCGCCTGGGGCGGCTCAGGAATATCGCATCGCCATAGTTGTTGGCTAGGTTATAGATGTACTCGGTCTTGTCGACATAAACAAAACCCTCGGTTATAATCTTCTCAAAGTCCTGCACTCCCACAGGGAAACGACGTTGTGACATATTATGAAAACTAGTTTATACGTTCTTTTTCTCGGTTGCAAAAATAGTGGATGTCCAACAAAATCTCAATCTTTTTTTTGAAAAAAAGCATGCTGAAAAGCAATTCACAGAGAGCGATCCGGTCAACTCTCTACGGTTTTCCACTCGACTACGCCCACTTTCACCTTGCGGCGTGGGTCGTTCCAGTAGGGGATGAGGTAGTTCTTCTCGTCGATCTGCGCCAGCGCGTCGTCAACGGTGGCAGTGCCTGAAATCTTCAGTTCCAGCACATAGATGGTGCTCTTGTTCTTCATCACCACATCGCAACGGCCGCGGGCATTCTTGACCTCGGTATCGGTTCTGATGCCAAGACAGTCGAAGAGCACCTTCAATATCGTCTCAAAGTCGCGCTCGGTCTTGTTGCTCAGGTCGTAGGGCAATGCCGAGAGGTAGCTCTGCACAGCCGTGAGCGCCGCCTCGATGTCGTCGTCTATCATCGCGTCCTGCACTGCCAGGAGCAGCGAGGTGTTGTCTTCGTCCGATGGATTGAGATACAAGGGCATGAGGGTGTTGTAAAGACCTGAATAGACTTCGCCATTGGGGATTCCAAGTGTATAGACGTTACGCTCAAAATCATAGTCTTTGATCGTCAAATAACCGCTCTGGTAAAGGATGTGCAACGCACTTTTCATGTTGTCGAAAGGCTGGTCAAATGTGCTCTCGTAAACACGCTTGCTCTCAATGTCGGTGAGTTTGAAGTTGTACTTGTTCAGTATCTTTATCAGCGCACTGGGCGTGGCGCTGGTGAACCAGTAGTCCTTGAGGAAATGGTCATCAAACGCATTGATAATACTAAAGGGATTATAAACATCCACCAAGCCAGGTCCAAAATGATACCCGTCGTACTTGCGGCGCAACAGTTGCACAATTTCCTCGGGGGGCTTTCGGAGAGTTGCCGCCATGGCGCCGATGTCTTCTTTGAAATTCTTTTCCAGCTCCTGGGCAGTGATGCCACATAATCCCTCAAACTTCTCTAAAAAAGATATGTTTTTCAGGTTGTTGATGGTGGAGAAGATCGACATCTGCGAGAACTTGGTGATGCCAGTGATAAGCACAAAGCGCAAGTGGTCGCTCATGCTCTTGACAGGACCATAGAAACTGTTGTAGATGCTTTTTATGGCTTTCATCTTCTCGGGATCATCGATGACGTTGAGCACAGGCGAGTCATACTCGTCAAAGATTAGCACCGCACGGTTGCCGGTGCGCTTGTGGGCCGTCTCTATCAATCGCTTGAGGCGGTCGCCATAATTGGTGGGGGATTCCAGTCCCACGCAATCATATCTTTCCTCAAAGCCTAGCAGCAATGAGCGCAGCGATTCTTCCACCCCCTTGGGCTCATCGTTCTTGCATTGCGACATGTCGAAGTGGAAAACGGGATACTCGGTCCATTTCTCCTCGAGTTTCTCAATAGCGAGCCCCTGGAACAACTCCTTATGCCCCTGGAAATAGTGCCTGAGTGTGGAGCACAGCAGCGACTTTCCAAACCGCCTGGGGCGGCTCAGGAATATCGCATTGCCGTAGTTGTTGGCAAGGTTATAGATGTACTCGGTCTTGTCGACATAGACAAAACCATCTTTAATAATGCTCTCAAAATCCTGCACTCCCACAGGGAAACGACGCTGTGCCATAGCATGAAAACTGGTTTTTACATTTTTTCTCGGTTACAAAGGTAATAAAAAACAAGCAATAAGCAAAAGAATAACGATTTTTTCTAAATCCCTCCTTGTTTCACTCTTCATACGTCTCATTTTAGGCATCAAAACGTGACACGGTGGCAGATTTTGTCACCTTTTGCAAGTGAATTTCAATTGAAATGTCAGCAAAAATTTTGGCACGGAATTTGTATAATTCAGCGGTGGAATGTCGCGCAAAACGACAATAATGTTGAATTATAAACACAAAAAAGATATAAAATTATGGGAAAAATTATTGGAATTGATTTAGGAACAACCAACTCATGCGTATCGGTTCTTGAAGGCAAGAACCCCGTGGTAATTCCTAATAGTGAAGGCCGCAACACCACCCCTAGCGTGGTGGCTTTTGTTGACGGCGGTGAACGTAAAGTGGGTGACCCGGCTAAACGTCAGGCAATCACTAACCCTACTCGCACAGTCTATTCTATCAAGCGTTTCATGGGTGAGACCTATGACCAAACTCTCAAGGAGACTGAGCGTGTACCTTACAAGGTGGTGAACAACGGCAGCAACCAGCCACGTGTTGAGATTGACGGCCGTCAGTACACTCCTCAAGAGATTTCGGCAATGATTCTCCAGAAGATGAAGAAGACTGCCGAGGATTATCTGGGCACTACAGTCACCGATGCTGTGATCACTGTTCCTGCCTACTTTAACGACTCTCAGCGCAAGGCCACTAAGGAAGCTGGTGAAATCGCCGGGTTGAAGGTTCAACGTATCGTGAACGAGCCAACTGCTGCCGCCCTTGCCTATGGTCTCGACAAGGACCAGAGCGACAAGCGCATCGCAGTGTTTGACCTGGGTGGTGGCACATTTGATATCTCTATCCTTGAATTGGGCGATGGCGTGTTTGAGGTTAAGTCGACCAACGGTGATACTCACCTGGGTGGTGACGACTTCGACCAGCGCATCATCAACTGGCTTGCCCAGGAGTTCATGAACGACGAAGGCATCGACCTGCGCAAGGACCCAATGGCATTGCAGCGCTTGAAAGAGGCTGCCGAGAAGGCTAAGATTGAGCTCTCGAGCTCGATGAGCACCGAGATTAACCTGCCTTACATCATGCCAGTGAATGGAATTCCCAAGCACTTGGTTAAGACTCTGAGCCGTGCTAAGTTTGAGCAACTGTGCGACGACCTTATCCAGAGCACTATCAAGCCATGTGAGCAGGCTCTGCGCGATGCTAATCTCACTCCTGCCGACATTAACGAGGTGATTCTCGTGGGTGGCTCTACACGTATCCCTGCTATCCAGCAGATTGTGGAGCGCTTCTTTGGCAAAGCTCCTTCTAAGGGCGTTAACCCCGATGAGGTAGTTGCCGTGGGTGCAGCAATCCAGGGTGGTGTGCTAAGCGGTGACGTGAAGGACGTGCTGCTGCTCGATGTAGTGCCTCTGAGCGTGGGCATCGAGACTCTGGGTGGCGTGATGACAAAACTCATCGATGCCAACACCACAATCCCAACCCGCAAGAGCCAAGTGTTCTCGACCGCTGCCGACAATCAGCCCAGCGTTGAGATCCATGTGCTGCAAGGTGAGCGTCCAATGGCACGCGACTGCAAGACATTGGGCATGTTCCACCTCGATGGCATCGCTCCTGCACCACGTGGCGTGCCTCAAATTGAGGTTACCTTTGAGGTTGATGCCAATGGTATCATGAACGTGAGCGCCAAGGATAAGGCTACCGGCAAGGAGCAGAGCATCCGAATCGAAGCTTCGAGCGGTCTGAGCGACGCCGAGATCCAGCGCATGAAGGACGAGGCAAGCGCCAACGCC
Source organism: uncultured Prevotellaceae bacterium (assembly GCA_900318065.1). Classification (GTDB taxonomy): domain Bacteria; phylum Bacteroidota; class Bacteroidia; order Bacteroidales; family Muribaculaceae; genus Sodaliphilus. The sequence goes on along the minus strand of ONIY01000035.1, from coordinate 25,003 downwards.
GCTGCCGACGCCAAGGAGAAAGAGCGCATCGACAAGATTAACCAGGCCGACGCGATGATCTTCCAAACCGAGAAGAGCCTGAAGGAGCTGGGCGACAAACTTCCTGCCGACAAGAAGGGCCAGATAGAGAGTGCCCTGGGCAAACTCAAGGAGGCTCACAAGAACCAGGATATCGACGCTATCGACGTTGCTACCAAGGAACTTGAGACTGTGTTCCATGAGGCATCGCAGCAGATGTACAACCAGGCTGGTGGCGCACAAGGTGGTCCTCAGCCAGGCGCTGGATTCGATCCTAACGCTGCTGGATTTGGAGGTGCTAACCCAGGCGCTGGCCCACAAGGTGGCAACCAGGGCGGCGACAGCGCTCAAGACGTGCCCTACGAAGAGGTATAACACATTTCACCTACACATCATTGAGCCCCATGACACTTTGCATGCCATGGGACTCATGTTTTTGAAATAATCTATCTGAGTTAGGTGAGTCAAGTGAGTCAATGAGTCAAGGATTGTCGAGGCGCACCCAATTATCAGGTTTTCCTTCGCTTAAATAAAAAATTATTCGTTTTATTTTGTATTTCACTTGATTTGCAGTAATTTTGCACGCTCAAAAGAAGATACAAAGAAAACAAAAGCAATAAATTAGATTTAAAACAGAGAAATGAACGTTACATTAGACAAGACCGGTAACGTGAGCGGTGTGCTCACAATATCGATAGTTGAAGACGATTATCAAGCCGAAGTTAAGAAACAATTGTCGGAACTGGGACGCCGCCGTCCCATCAAGGGATTCCGTCCAGGACATGTGCCTGCAGGTCTGCTTAAGAAATATTATGGTGGACAGGTTACTGCCGAGGTGGTAGACCAGATCGTTAGCCGTGAATTGACCAACTACATCCGTCAAAACAATATCGACCTCCTGGGTGAGCCCATGCTCTCTAAGGACACTAAGGTCGACATGGTTGCCGAGAAAGACTTCTCGTTCAAGTTCGACCTGGGCTTTGCTCCCGAGTTTGACCTGAAGCTCGACAAGCGAGTTAAGGTGCCTTACTATAACATCGAGGTAAGCCAGGATATGGTCGACAAGCAGAATGAGACCTACAAGAAGCGCTTTGGCACTCAGGTGGCTGGCGACATCTCGACCGAGGATGCACTCCTGCGTGGTTCTATGGTTGAGCTCAACGAGGATGGCACCGCTAAGGAAGACGGCATCAACGTTGAGAGAACTATCGTTTCTCCCAAGTATCTCAAGGACGACATGGAGAAGGAGAAGTTCATTGGTCTCAAGGTGGGCGAGGAAATCACTTTCAACCCCCACACCGCGGCTGGTGGCAACATCACCGAGCTGGCTGCTATGCTCGCTGTTGACAAAGACAAGGCCGACGTGAAGAGCAACTTCACCTTCAAGGTAGATGAAATCTTGGTCAACAAGGATGCCGAGATGGGTCAAGACCTCTTCGACAGCGTTCTGGGCAAGGATGTTGTGAAGACCGAGGAAGACTACTTCGCTAAACTCAAGGAAATGCTTGCTGGCCAACTCAAGAACGACAGCAACTACCGTTTCACTATCGATGCCGAGGCTGTTCTCAAGAAGAAGGTGGGCGAGATTGAGCTCCCCGATGAGTTCTTGAAGCGTTACCTCACATCGGTCAACAAGGACGCTACCCCCGAGAAGATTGAGGAGGAGTATCCACGCACTCGCGAGGAGATAGTTTGGCAGCTCATCAAGGAGAAGGTGGCAAAGAACTATGACGTGAAGATTGAGAACGACGACCAGATGCGCTTGGCTCGCATCTATGCCGCTCAGCAGTTCGCACAGTATGGCATTGGCAACGTGCCCGACGAGACACTCGACCGTTATGCTAACGAGTTGCTCCAGAATAAGGACTATGCTGCCGAGATCAATCGCCGCGCATTTGAGGACAAGGTATTTGCTACTATTCGTGACAACGTGTCACTTAACGAAAAGACTGTCACTGTCGACGAGTTCAACAAGCTCTTTGACAAGAACTAATCTTTGACGATAACCCACAAGAAGAGGCTGAATTATTAATGATTCGGCCTTTTTTATGTGAAAAATACTTTAAAAGAACGTTATTATTTTCTTTTTTTGGAAAAAATTACTATCTTTGAAAATAAAATTAAAAATATTATCGAAATTATGAACAAAGACTTTAGAAATTTTGCCGTAAACCATTTGGGAATGAATGGATTGACTTTTGATCAAACTGCTCAAGCCATGATTGAGAACAGTTATATCTCTCCCACCATCATCGAGGAGCGCAAGCTCAACGTTGCGCAGATGGATGTTTTCTCTCGACTGATGATGGACCGTATCATCTTCTTGGGTACACAAATCGATGATTATACTGCCAACGTCATTCAGGCGCAGTTGCTGTATCTCGACAGCGCCGACCCGGGCAAGGACGTTTCTATCTACATCAACTCGCCTGGTGGCTCAGTATATGCCGGACTTGGCATCTACGACACCATGCAGTACATCCAGAGCGATGTGACCACCATTTGCACCGGCATGGCGGCATCAATGGCAGCAGTGCTGCTCGTCGCTGGCGAGAAGGGCAAGCGTTATGCCCTCAAGCACAGCCGCGTGATGATCCACCAGCCCATGGGTGGCATCCAGGGCCAGGCTTCGGATATCGAAATCACTGCCCGCGAGATTCAAAAACTCAAGGAAGAGCTCTACAACATCATCTCTACTCATTCAGGACAGCCCTACGACAAGGTGTATGCCGACAGCGACCGCGACTACTGGATGACTTCGAAAGAAGCGCTTGACTACGGCATGATTGACAAGGTGCTCGAAAAGTCGAAATAATCTCCTTGATATGGCTAAAAGAGAAATGATGAGGTGCGACTTTTGTGGTCGCAACCAGCGCGAGGTGGACCTGCTCATTCCGGGGCTTAACGGTTACATCTGCAATGAGTGTGCCGAGAAAGCCAGCGAGATTGCTAAGGAATACCTTAATAAGATAGGCGACTCGATGTTGAGTGAAATCGACATCAAGAGCCTGCCTAAGCCCACCGAAATAAAGGAGTATCTCGACCAGTATGTGATAGGGCAGGACAGTGCCAAGAAATACCTCTCGGTGGCTGTCTACAACCACTACAAGCGTTTGTCGCAGGACAAGGACGATGTCGACATCGAGAAGTCTAACATCATCATCGTGGGACCCACGGGAACCGGTAAGACTCTGCTTGCCAAGACCATTGCCAAGCTGCTCAAGGTGCCATTTGCCATCGTCGACGCCACGGTGCTCACCGAGGCGGGCTATGTGGGCGAGGACATCGAGAGCCTGCTGGTAAGGCTCCTTCAGGCATGTGACTACAATGTCAAGGAGGCCGAGCGGGGCATCGTCTTCATCGACGAGATCGACAAGATCGCGCGCAAGAGCGACAATCCTTCCATCACGCGCGACGTGAGTGGCGAGGGTGTGCAGCAGGGACTGCTCAAGTTGCTCGAGGGCTCGGTGGTCAACGTGCCGCCTCAAGGAGGCCGCAAGCATCCTGAGCAAAAGATGATTCCTGTCGACACCAAGAACATCCTCTTCATCTGCGGTGGAGCATTTGAGGGCATAGAGCGCAAAATCGCTCTGCGCCTCAACACCCATGTGGTGGGATATGGTGCCGGCAATCATGTCTCTAAGACCGACAGGGAGAAGTTGCTGCACTATGTGGCGCCGCAAGACCTGCGCTCCTATGGACTTATTCCCGAGATTATTGGGCGCCTGCCCGTTGTCACTAATCTAGAGCCGCTCGACCGTGATGCCTTGCGACGCATCCTCGTCGAGCCCAAGAACGCCATCGTTAGGCAATATGAGAAACTGCTGGGCATGGATGGCATCAAGTTCTCGGTCAAGGACGACGCGCTCGATTACATCGTCGACAAGGCTATTGAGTACAAACTGGGAGCGCGCGGATTGCGCTCTATATTCGAGACCATCATGATGGACTTGATGTATAATGCTCCAGCCTCTAAAATGAAAAAATTTGAACTCACTGCCAAGTATGCCCAAGAACAATTAGAGTCATCTAATTTCTCGGCAATCGCTTCAACTATTTGATGAGTTATTGAATTTTTTTTGTGGATTTAAAAAAAATGATTATATTTGTAACAAATTTAAGAAAACTTATATAAAAAACCAAGAGGTATTTTTAGAATATCCACCAAACCTTAAGACAAATGGCTGATAAAAATCAACTGGTCGCAACGCTGAAGAAGTATTTTGGTTTTGACACCTTTAAGGGTCAACAGGAGCAAATCATGATGAGCCTCATCGATGAGCACGACACCTTTGTGCTGATGCCCACCGGTGGTGGCAAGTCGTTGTGCTACCAGCTGCCCTCTCTGTTGATGGACGGTACAGCTATTGTCATCTCTCCACTCATTTCCTTGATGAAAAACCAGGTCGACGCCATGAGAAACTTCAGCGAAGATGATGGTATAGCTCATTTCTTGAACTCTTCGCTCAACAAGCAAGCTATCGATCAAGTTAAAGAAGACATTCTCGCAGGGAACACCAAGTTGCTCTATGTGGCTCCCGAATCGTTGACCAAGGAAGACAATCTTGAGTTCTTCAAGAGCGTGAAAATCTCTTTCTATGCCATCGACGAGGCACATTGCATCTCGGAGTGGGGGCATGACTTTAGGCCTGAATACCGCCGCATCCGTCACTTTATCAATGAAATAGGCGTACGGCCCATTATTGCGCTCACTGCTACCGCTACTTCTAAGGTGCAGCACGATATCCAGAAGAATCTGGGCATCATGGATGCTAATGTCTTCAAGTCGTCGTTCAATCGCACTAATCTCTACTACGAGGTTAGGCCCAAGACTGCCGACGTTGACAAGGACATTATCAAGTATATAAAGTCTATGCCGGGCAAGTCGGGAATTATCTACTGCCTGAGCCGCAAGAAGGTGGAGGAACTCGCAACCACGCTGCGGGTCAACGACATCAAGGCGCTGGCCTATCATGCGGGTATGGACAGCGCTACGCGCTCGGCCAATCAGGACGCTTTCTTGCTCGAGGACGTTGATGTGATTGTTGCTACCATCGCCTTTGGAATGGGTATCGACAAGCCCGATGTGAGGTTTGTCATCCACTACGACATTCCCAAGAGTCTCGAGGGCTACTACCAGGAGACTGGTCGTGCCGGCAGGGACGGAGGCGAGGGACAGTGCATCACCTTCTATGCCCAAAAGGACTTGGAGAAACTCAAGAAATTCATGCAGGGCAAGCCTGTTGCCGAGCAGGAGATAGGCAAGCAGCTGCTTGCCGAGACGGCTTCCTATGCCGAGACCTCGGTGTGCCGCCGCAAGACGCTGCTGCACTACTTTGGCGAGGAGTATCCTCACGACAACTGCCACAACTGCGACAACTGCCTGCATCCACGCAAGCGCATCGAGGCAAGCTCTGAGCTCTGCGATGCTATCGAGACCATCTTGATGCTCAAGGAGAAGTTCAAGGCCGATCATGTGATTGATGTCATGACCGGTGAGGCAACTACCGAGGTGAAGTCTTATCTGCACCACAATCTGGAAGTCTTTGGCTGCCAGAAGGAAAAGTCGCCCAAGTTCCTCAATGCCGTGATCTCGCAAGGCATCATTGCCGGATATCTCGACCGAGATATCGAGAACTACGGCTTGCTCAAGGTCACCAAGAGGGGACGCGAGTTCCTCGAGAATCCTTCCTCGTTCCTCGTGGTAGAGGACCGCGACTTCTCGTCGGTTGAGGAAAGCGAGATGAGAGGGGGCTCGGGAGCGCTCGACAGCGAGCTGTTCAGCATCCTCAAGAGCTTGCGCAAGAAGACGGCTTCTAAGTTGCAGCTGCCACCTTATGTGATCTTCCAGGACCCATCGCTCGAGGCGATGGCAACTACCTATCCCATCACAATGGAGGAGCTTGTCAACATCCCAGGTGTGGGAGCCGGCAAGGCCAAGAGATATGGCGCCGAGTTCTTGGAAATCATCAAGAAGCATGTCGAGGAGAATGAGATTGTCAGGCCCGAAGACATGAGGGTGAGGACTGTTGCCAACAAGAGCAAGCTCAAAATCTCACTCATTCAGAGCATCGACCGCAAGGTGCCACTGCGCGACCTTGCCGAGTCGAGAGGCTTGGAATTTGACAAGATGCTCGATGAGATTGAGGCGATTGTCTACTCGGGCACGCGCATCAACATCGACTACTACATTCTCGAGGAGATGGACGAGGAGCACATGGAGGACATCTTTGAGTACTTCAAGGAAAGCGACACCGACCGGCTTTCGGTAGCTGTGCAAGAGCTGGGTGACGACTACACCGAGGAAGAAATACGTCTTGTCAGGATTAAGTTCTTGAGCGAAATGGGCAATTAATGCCCATTTTTCTTGTTTATATGGCGCTTTTGCGATGTTTCTTAACGTATTTTAAAATTTAAAATATAATTTCATATCAACATCTACGTTTAAAAAGATATATATTCACCACCCGAATCGGTCATTGGAAGTCATGTCATAACTGGCACAATAGCAACCCTGTGGGTGACCCGATGTGTGATTTGGGCTCAAAAAAAGAAGTTGACTTTTTATAATTAGTTATGAAACTAAAATTTTTTGTTTCTGCATCTTTGATTGCAGCTGTTGTATGTGCAGTGTTTGCTGCCGATAAAGACCCAGTGTTGATGAAAATCAATAACAAAGAGGTTAGAGTTTCAGAGTTTGAGTACCTTTACAAGAAAAATCTGGAGCAGCAGGTTAACAAAGAGAGTATTGACGAGTATGTCGATAGGTTTGTAAATTATAAACTCAAGGTGGCCGAGGCCGAGAGATTGGGCTATGACACCTTGCCACGAATCAAGGACGAGCTCAACGGATACAAGGCCGACATGCTTGCCCCTTACCTTACCGACAACGAACTCAAGGAGAGACTTGTCGTGGAGGCCTATGACCGCATGACCAAGAATGTTGATATCTCACACCTGATGCTTGCAAGAGGCAGGAACAAAGTCGAGAACGATGCGCAAATCGCCAAGATGGACAGCATTCGCAACTGCATCCTCAACGGCGAGAATTTCAACGACCTGGTGATGAAATACTCTATCGACCGCTCTAAGGTGAACAACAAGGGTGAGTATGGATTTATCACCAGCGGCATCTTCCCCTACAAGTTTGAATATGCTGCCTATAACACTCCCATTGGCCAGCTTTCGCAGCCAGTGGTTACCGACTATGGTGTTCACCTCATCAGGGTCAACGGCGTTAAGCCCGATGACGGCCAGGTAGAGGTGGCTCACATCCTCAGGCTCTTCCCCCGTGGAGCCAATCTCACCGATAGCGCCAAGGCTGCCGTGAAGGCTTCTATCGACTCTATCTACAACTGCCTGCTCGCTGGCGAGAAATTTGAGGATCTGGCAACCAAGTATTCTCAAGACCCAGGTTCGGCTAAGAATGGTGGCAAGCTGGCACCATTTGGACGCGGTCGCATGATCAAGCCTTTTGAGGAAGCTGCTTTCACTCTCAAGGACGGTGAGTTGTCTAAGCCCATTGAGACCAACTTTGGTTACCACATCATCAAGAAGATTGCCCACAAGCCTGTGGGAACTCTCGAAGACTGCCGTGCTGCCATTGAGCAGCGCATCAGCTCCGACGAGCGTGGTGCAATGCCCGTTGAGAGCAAGGTGGACCAAATCATGAAAGAGCTCAACCTCAAGAAGAACGATAATCTCAATGAATATCTCCTCAAGGAGCTCACCAAGCATGGTGGTTACGACTCAACCTTTGTGACCGATGTGGTGGCTAAGTCTAATTTCACACTCTTCACCTTCGACAAGAACCAGTCGGTGCCTCTGTCTGAGATGGCAAGAATGCTCAATCCCAAGGCAAAATATGCCACCAGCGAAATCGCTGCTGCCGAGATAGCAGGAAATGTTGACCGCCTGGCAAAGAATAAGGTCGTGAACTATTATAGCGACAACCTTATCGACCTCAACGCCGACTACCGCAACCTCATGAACGAGTATCGTGATGGCACGCTGCTCTTTGAGGTGATGAACAAGGAGGTTTGGAACAAGGCCAAGACTAATGAGGAGGAGCTTGAGGCTCGTTTCCGTGCCAATCCTGGCAAGTACACCTGGGATGCTCCACACTTCAAGGGCATCATGGTTTGCGCCAAGAACGACTCAGTAATGGGCGAGGTCAACAAGGCAATGGCACTGTTGCAGATGCTTCCCGAGGATACTATCACCACTAAGCTCAACAAGCAGTTTGGACGAAACATCAAGATGGTGAGGGTAATCACTAAGAAAGGTGAGAACGAGATGGTCGACCACATTGCCTTTGGCGGCAAACTCGCCGAGTCGAGCTATAAGGGCTATCCCGTTTATGAGAAACTCCTGGGCAAGGTAATCGCACAGCCCGAGGAAATGGCCGATGTCAAGGGCCTGGTATCGTCCGACTATCAAGACGTCCTCGAGCAAGAGTGGATTGATGGACTCCACAAGCGCTACAAGGTCACAATCGACAAGAAAGTGCTGCAACAATTGAAAAAGAAGTATAAGTAGGTCAACACGTTATTATAGATAATAAGCACAACACCGCTTGCATCTCACAGGGCAAGCGGTGTTTTTGTTGAAAGAAAAACCATTAGTTGAAAACTTTATTATAAATCAAAGTGTTTAATTCAGAAATTCTCCTTACCTTTGCACGTTCAATTAAAAAACTAATTCACATTAACTATAAACAATGAATAAGATTGTAAGTAAAGAACGTTTCAGCGAGAATGTTACAAAGCTCGTTGTTGAAGCTCCCCTTATTGCTAAAGCTCGTCGTGCCGGTCACTTTGTGATTGTGCGTTGCGGCGACAAGGGTGAAAGAATTCCATTGACTATTGCCGACAGCGATCCCGCTGCAGGAACCATCACTTTGGTGATTCAAGCTGTGGGCGATTCAACCCGCAAAATCTGTGCTCTTGAGCCAGGTGAGTGCTTGACCGACGTGGTGGGTCCTCTGGGCCAGGCCACTCGCATCGAGAACTACGGCACTGTGCTGTGCTGTGGTGGTGGCGTGGGCGTGGCTCCACTGCTTCCCATTATCAAGGCGATGAAGGCCGCAGGCAACCGCGTGGTAAGCGTGCTGGCAGGTCGCACCAAGGACTTGATCATCCTTGAGGATGAGGTTCGTGCCTCGAGCGACGATGTGATTATCATGACCGACGACGGCAGCTACGGCAACAAGGGCCTTGTTACTGCCGGTGTTGAGGAGGTTATCAAGCGTGAGAAGGTCGACAAGGTTGTCACCATCGGTCCCGCTATCATGATGAAGTTTGTGTCGCTGCTCACCAAGAAGTATGAGGTGCCCACCGAGGCATCGCTCAACGCTATCATGGTCGATGGCACTGGCATGTGCGGCGCTTGCCGCGTGAGCGTGGGTGGCAAGACCCGCTTCGTGTGTGTTGAGGGGCCTGAGTTCGACGCTCATGAGATTGACTTCGACGAGTTGTTAATGCGCTTGAAAATGTAAGATAAGAGATTGGCTCTGGCCGTAGTTTAAAGTTCATTGTTTAGATATTGATGATGACATCTTTACTGCTCAACTTAAAACTATTCTACTATTTTACTACTTTACTGTTCAACTAAAATAACAAGAAATAAATGGAAAACTATAACGAATCTCGCAACGAGGCTTGGCGTGAAGAGTTGCGCAAGTCTAAAACCGCTAAAGAGAGAAACAATATCGCTCGAGTTGAGATGCCACAGCTCGATCCTGCCTACCGCATCACTTGCAACGAGGAGGTTAACCAGGGCATCAATGCCGAGCAGGCTGTGCTCGAGGCAACTCGTTGCCTCGACTGCCCCAATCCACAGTGCGTCACTGGCTGCCCAGTGGGCATCAACATCCCCAAATTCATCAAGAACATTGAGCGTGGCGAGTTTGCTCAAGCTGCCGCAACCCTCAAGGAGACCAGTTCGCTGCCAGCAGTGTGTGGTCGCGTGTGTCCTCAGGAGAAGCAGTGCGAGAGCAAGTGCATCCGCCTGAAGATGAAACAGCCCGCAGTGGCTATTGGTTACCTGGAGCGTTTTGCCGCCGACTGGCAGCGCAACAACACCAAGCAAGAGGTGCCTCCCATGAAGCCTTCTAACGGCATCAAGGTTGCCGTCATTGGTAGCGGTCCTTCGGGATTGTCGTTTGCTGGCGACATGGCGAAGCAAGGCTTCGACGTAACAGTGTTTGAGGCACTGCACGAGATTGGTGGCGTGCTCAAATATGGTATTCCTGAGTTCCGCTTGCCTAACAGCATCGTAGACTACGAGATTGAGGGCTTGCGCATGATGGGCGTGAAGTTTGAGAAGGACGTGCTCGTGGGTAAGACCATTACCTACGACGACCTGCACGAGCAAGGCTTCAAGGGTGTGTTCGTGGGCTCTGGCGCTGGTTTCCCACGCTTCATGGACATCCCTGGTGAGAACCTCATCGGCGTTATGTCGAGCAATGAGTACCTCACCCGCATCAACCTGATGAGTGCCGGCCGTGGTGGCGACACCCCAGTGATGAAGGGCGATACTATTGCTGTGATTGGTGGTGGCAACACCGCTATGGACTCTACCCGCACTGCATTGCGCATGGGTGCCAAGCGCGTGATTTTGGTTTACCGCCGCAGCGAGGAGGAGATGCCTGCCCGTCGCGAGGAGGTGGGTCATGCCAAGGAAGAGGGTGTGGAGTTTATGACTCTTCACAACCCCATCGAGTACATTGGCGACGAGAAGGGACACATCAAGGCTATGCGCATCCAGCGCATGGAGCTTGGTGAGCCCGATGCCAGCGGACGCCGCTCGCCAGTGCCTGTAGAGGGTGCCATTGAGGAGATTCCTGTCGACATCGTTATCGTGGCTGTGGGCGTTTCGCCCAACCAGCTCGTGCCTCGCTCTATCGAGGGCCTCGACGTGAGCCGCCGCAACACTATCGTTGTCAACGAGGAGACTATGCAGAGCAACATTGGCGACCTCTACGCCGGTGGCGACATCGTGCGAGGCGGTGCCACTGTAATCCTTGCCATGGGCGACGGCCGCCGTGCCGCCCAGAACATGGCAAAGCAACTCCTGGGCTGAGTAAGAGCCCAAGCATAAATATAATAGAGGGCTGTCCAAAAAGTGGCATGCCCTCTATTTTAGGAAAATTGATGAGTTGGCTATCGAGGAATCTTCTGGTAAATTAAAAATGATGAAAAACGATTTTTTCCATTGGACTTTATTTGACAAATTAACGTGAATTCAACGGAAATAAATTGTTGTGTAGTAGCTGCTACCTTAAGATAAGGTGGGCTCCACCTACTTCGTTAGTAAAACAATACAAGAGTGTATTGCAAAAGTTTTAATGAAAACTATTCCGAATAGGAACTTCTTCATTATAAACGTGCTCTGTGTAAACTAGATCTTTTATTCCATAATGGGAGATTTTTATCTATTAATTACAATTTTCTTACCATTGATAATATAGATACCATTTGGCAACAATGATACATCTTGTGGATTAAGTGCGCGTCCATCAATCGTGTATATAGTCTTTATCTCACCTGGATTTTTAAACGGATCAAAAAGTTGATCTATAACAACATTATCAATGCCATCATATTCTGTCTCTTCAATATTATAAAAATTCTTCCATCCTTCAGACGTCTGATAAGTCGTTTTGCTACCTATTGGGACGAGAAGAGTGGCATCGTAATCAAAATAGGAAGTTCCATTAAAGTAGCCTTTGTAAAAAACGCTATGACCAAGACTGGGGGGCGTAGGGTTTAACGAAAAAATAGTATCCCCACTTTCGAAAGAGCCCGTAAACGCATAACGACCAATCAAAGTCACCGAGTTGCCTATGGTCACCGAGGTTAAGCCACGGCAACCATAGAAAGCATATTCTCCAACCTCCGTCACCGAGTTAGGAATTGTCACAGAGGTCAAGCCTTCCTTATCACGGCAAAGATATGCTGGAATTCTTTCTACTTCTTCTCCAAATTTGAAATGCTTGATTTGTGAACCAACAGTATAATAAAACGGAGATTCATCATAGGATGAAAAGTCAGAACACGACCTTGCGTTCCATATCACTGAATTCAAGCCTTGGCAACCATAGAAGGCACGGCTGCCAATCGACGTCACCGAGTTGCCTATGGTCACCGAGGTTAAGCCACGGCAACCACTGAAGGCACTGCTGCCAATCGTCGTCACCGAATTAGGAATGGTTACCGATGTCAATCCACTGCATCCAGTGAATGCACCGTCCCCTATATTATTTACTTTATTGCTTATAGTCAGGGACGATAAAGTGCTTTTTTGAAATGGAGACCAATTGTTTGCCCATTCAATATTTCTTCCTAAATAAAGGATTTCAATAGGACTATTAGAAAATATTTTATTAGTGTCATTGTAACCAGTTGCCATATAAAGAGTTGAGTCGCCATCTTCTATGGTAAATGTTTTCAAGTTGTAACAATGAGAAAAAGCCGTCTCGCCAATAAAAGTAACACCATTTCCTATGGTTACTGATGCTAAGTCGTAACACCCATTGAAAGCATTAGAATCAATATATGTGACATTATTGGGAATTATCACTGAAGTCAATTTAGAACCTTGAAATGCAGATTTGCCTATTGAAGTGACACTACTTGGTATTATGATAGATATTATGCCAGTACCGCAAAAAGCAAAATTGTCAATTGTAATAATCGAGGATGGTATAGTCACAGATGTTATGCCTGAACAACAGATAAAAGCTGAATTACCAATAGCTGTTACAGCGTAAGCTTTATCATTATATATGACACTACCTGGAATAATCAAGTGGCCAGTTAGATTTGAATAAGCATGACCGTATTTATAATCTTCGGAATTGTAAGTAATAGTAACACTTTCGTTATCACTATTTAAATAATAACATAGACCATCTACCATAAATGCATAAGCCTTAAGTGAAGTACATTCTAGTACTGCAAACAATATAAATATTATAACTCTTGTCTTTTTCATAATAATTTATTTTTATTTTATTTGAATTTGTGATTGTTTAATCATACTCCCATTTGTGAAGACCTCCTTAAAATGCTCTTGAAGAATTTCTTTGAAATATGGTACAGTACTTGATTTAATGATTGGTGAAAGTATTATCGAATTGATGAAAGTTGGTTCTACTTCAAAAATCTGGAAATCTTTATAATGTTGGGTTTGATGTTGTTCTTGTTCAATTTGTGAAGCTTCTAAAAGAACTTTATCAATAGTTGTTATGTCATTATTTAATATGTTAATATTAATTATGGTTTTAGGAATAAAATATAGACGCACTTCATTCTCGGAGATATAATACTTATCTTTAGTAAAAACAGCTTCAAGAAAGTCTTTTTTCTTGCCTAATGTATCATATATCATAGGAGAACAAATTGGAATATAATTGGCATTATCGTAATCTATAGCCTCCATCAGCCTTCCTAAAGTTGTTCGAACACAAACTCCAATATCGTTTGCATAACATTTCCACATTAGGTAATCCTCACCATTATCTATGGTCCAACAAGAAGTAAGCAAGTATTTGGATTGATTAAGATTTTTTACAAATTGATCAACTTCTTGTTGTTTCTCGCTCATTTCTTTACTAGGCAAACTTTCTTTGGAATCAACAAAGTCAAAACCAAACCTATATTGCAAAGGTAATTTCCCACTCTCTCGTGCATCCAAAAATTTAATTCTGCGTGGGACATAAAGTTTACCATTAAGTAGCTGCAAAAATACATCAAAATTCATATATCGACATATTTTTGTGTCTTCTGTCAGAATCTGAGATAGAATATATGGGGATTTTTTAGGTTTCATTTATTCATTTCCTCTTTAGTCTCCCGAATTGAGGTGTTAATTAGTTAGTATAAAAAGATAGCGTGGAGACTTGTCCGGTTTATTCTCCACGAGGCTTTCGGCATGCCTTCCACAGAAATAAACAGTATCCCCCACGCCATGCCGATATACTGTTCCCGCCTAAGTGGGGGATAGGTATAGGCACGCGAAGGCGTTCTTTACACTGCTTATCCATCTATGGAAGAAATTTTTGCCGAAATTTCGTGAAGTGGATAACGCAAAAACGCTTTCTTTGTATGTCTTCAGGCAAGAGCTTGTCTCTACAAGTTTGCTCGGATTCGTTTGCAAATATATAGATTTTTCTGTTTTAATGCAAATTTTGTTTAAAAAAGTTGGTCAAATAAAATAAATGATTTAATTTTGCGGTTAGGAAACGGCTGTTTCGGAAACGACAGTTTCGTAACAATATAATAACATTCGAAAAATAATATTTGTAATGAGATTTTTTGATAGGGAAAAAGAGATAAAGCGATTAATAGATATTGAAAATAGGTCGCGAGAGGTGGCACAGTTCACAGTGATTACAGGCCGCCGACGCATTGGCAAAACTTCGCTGGTGCTTGAGGCTTATAAGAGTGAGCCTTATCTTTATTTCTTCGTTTCACGAAAAGATGAGACCGAATTGTGCGCAAGCTACTGCGATGAGATTACTCAGAAAATTGGCGTTCCTATCATGGGAAATGCCAGCAGGTTTGCACAAGTGTGTGACTTTGTGATGCAGCTGTCTAAGTCTAGACCCATCACACTGGTGATAGATGAGTTTCAAGAATTCATGCGTGTGAACAACTCGATTTATAGCGACATGCAGCGCATTTGGGACCTGAATAAGCAGGAGGCGCGTATCAACTTGATTGTTTGTGGCTCGGTAAATTCACTGATGAACCGATTGTTTCGTGACAATAAAGAGTCGCTCTTCGGCCGCAACACCAGCATGATGAATGTTAAGCCTTTTGCTCCCAGTGTCCTCAAGGAAATACTTCACGAGTATAACCCCAAATACAATAATGAGGACTTGCTTGCGCTATATCTCTTTTCGGGAGGAATTGCAAAATACGTAGAGATGTTTATTGATGGTGGGGCGACTACTCACGAATTAATGCTTGACATGGTCACTCGAGAGGGGTCGCAATTTATTGATGAAGGCAAACTGATGCTCATTGATGAGTTTGGTAAGGATTATGGCACCTACTTCAGTATATTGAGCCTTATTGCTCAAGGGTATAACACTCGTGGGCAAATAGAAGACATGCTCAAGAAAGAGATTGGCGGATACTTGACAAAACTGGATGCCGAGTATAATCTCGTGTCAAAAAGACAACCTATACTTGAACCCACTGCCAACAAACGCACACGCTACTGGCTTGACGACAATTTCCTGAGTTTCTGGTTCCGTTTCATGTATAAATATAACTACATGGTTGAGATTGGCGCTAATGACAAGTTGCGACAAATCATAGCTCGGGACTATAATACCTATAGTGGTTTTGTGCTAGAGAAATATTTTCGAGATAAACTTATAGAAGAAGGCAAATACACTAAACTTGGTTATTGGCACGACAATCACGGCAATAATGAGATTGACATTATTGGCATTGACGAACTTGACAAGCGTCTTGATTTCTATGAAGTAAAAAGAAATGCTCGTGCTATAAATATAGGGATATTACGAAGCAAGGCCGAGGCATTCCTGAAAATGCACAGGCAATTAAACGACTATGCAATTGATTATCATGGTTTGAGTCTAAATGATGTGTAATCACTTATTGGACTCGGGCCAAGCGATATAGCCAGTGCGTTTATACAGTCGCAGTGAGATGTTGGGATGATAGGCGTGGGGTGGAAGTTGGTTGACTCGATTAGCACCCCTCTTTGTTGTTTCGTTTTTCATACTCATTTCATTTTAATTAATACTATAAGAGTAATGGGGTTACTCGTTTTTTAATCACTATTTGCTTGTTTGTGGGTGCAAAGTTACAACTTTTCCATGGAAAAACAATGGGAAAATATGTTTTATAACATGTTTTTGGGGTAAAATTTACCGCCAAACTAAGGTTTTAGATAGTGCTTTGACGAGTTCTTCGAGATACTTTTTGTCTATTTCGTCGAATGTGGCTAGGTCTTTACTGTCGATATCGAGCACAGCAACCACATTGCCGTCTTTGTCATGCACGGGCACCACTATCTCGCTGCGCGAAAGGCTACTGCAGGCTATGTGACCCGGGAACTGATCCACGTCGGGCACTATCACTGTCTCATCGCTCTCCCATGCTGTGCCACACACGCCACGGCCGCGCTTGATGCGGTAGCATGCCACTGGGCCCTGGAACGGTCCCAGTTCCAGGCGGTCGCCCTCAACGGTGTAAAACCCTGTCCACCACCACTGGAAAGCCTCGTGCAATGCCGCCGCTACATTGGCCATCACGCTCACTCGATTGGTCTCTCCCTCAATCATCGCCACCACCTGGGGCAGCACTTCTTCATATCGTTCTTGCTTTGTCATAATTCTAATTTTTTTGCAAATTTAGTTATTAAACTTAAAATCGCTGCATTTTAAACCAAAATTGTGTACCTTTGTCAAAAATCAAATTGGTTTAAATATGAAACGCATAGCTTATATTATAATAATGTGCCTTCTTGCAGTGACAAGAGTAGCTGCCCAGGACACGCAAGTTCACATCTTCAACCCTAATGTGAAGTCGCTCAAGATAGCGCCAGTGAGCAACATGTATTTCCCGCCCATCTATGTGATGGGGAGTGACGATGTGCTCAACGTAAACTTCGACTATCTCGACCTCGAAGTACAGTACTTGCGATACAGCGTTACGCACTGCGATGCCAACTGGCAACCCTCGCAGCTGGTGGAGAGCGAATATGTTGACGGATTCAACCAGGCCGACATCGAGGACTACAAGCCCAGCGAGGCGACGTTTGTGCATTATTTCAACTACGACTTCTGCATTCCCAACAATAATTTCATTATCACCAAGAGCGGCAACTATCTGCTCAAGGTATACCGTCAGGACGACCCCGACGATGTGCTGTTCCAGACGCGATTCTCGGTGTGTGAGAACACAATGGGAGTCTATGCCGAGGTGACTACCAACACCGACGTCGACTACAACGCCCATCACCAGCAGGTGAACTTGGTGGTTACCACCAAGGGTGGCGAGCGCATCACCGACCCTTACAACGAGCTGGGCGTGATTGTGACTCAGAACTCGCGCCCCGACAATGAGGTGATGGTCACCAAGCCGATGATGGTTACCAATAACAAGGTGACTTTTGAGCACAACCGCGACCTGGTGTTCCCGGCTGGCAACGAATATCGCCGCATCGAGATGGTGAACGTGAACTCCATGAATATGGGAGTGGCGAAATTCCAGTATTTCGAGCCTTATTATCATGCCACGCTCTATACCAACGAGCCTCGCGTCGACGGGCAGTATCTCTACGACAAGACGCAATATGGACGTTTCACTATTCGCACCTCGGGAGCCTATGACTCAATGGTCGAGAGCGATTACATCGTCACGCATTTCGCGCTCTACACAGGCGAGAAACTCGAGGGTGGAAATCTCTTTGTGCAGGGTGAGTTCACCCTGGGCATGCCGCCCGAGCAGTGCCTCATGCGATATGACCCCAACTATGGCACCTACAACTGCGACATCCTGCTCAAGCAGGGCGCCTATAACTATCAGTCCCCAACTATGGCACCTACAACTGCGACATCCTGCTCAAGCAGGGCGCCTATAACTATCAGTTCCTGTGGGTGCCCAGCGGCAGCGGGGTAGGGCAGACAGCCAAGATTGAGGGCGACAAATACCAAACCTCCAACGAATACCTCATCAAAGTCTACGACCGCCCCTTTGGCGAGCGCTACGACCACTTCACAGGATTTGGGATTGTCTACTCGGGACGGTAGTTTTTCGCCGGCGGGAGGGATCTATCCAAGGAATATTGTGATTTTCATCTTTATCGCACAACGAACCCAACAGGGAACGGAGTCCTTCCACAACGAGAGCTATCATATAGATTGACCTTGAGGTATAATCATGATACTCGTTGCGTCGTTTCATGGAGTATCGTGGCCTAAGCTATGGATGTGAGTTTAGCCATTCTATTTGCTTTGGAGTTAATGCCATAGCAGTTTTTTACCGCATCAGCAGATAGGTGGTGTAGCCAATGTAAATGGCGAGGAAGATGAAGCCCTCGATGCGGTCGAACTTGCGCTTGCCAAAGGTGAAGATCACAATCCACATCAGTACGGCGGCAAGGATTGCCATGCAGTAGTCCACCATGTTGATGCTCTCAAGTTTATAGGGGTCGATGCATGATGAAACACCCAGTATCATGAGCAGGTTGAAGACGTTCGACCCAATCACGTTGCCCAGTGCCAGCTGTGGATTCTTCTTGCAGGCAGCAATGATGGCGGTGATGAGCTCGGGCAGTGAAGTGCCCACAGCCACGATGGTGATAGAGATAACCGCCTCGCTCATGCCCCACGACTTGGCAAGGGTCTTGGCACTCTCAAGAAACAGGTTGCCACCCCACAGCAGAGCTGCCAGCGACACTGCGGCGATGCCCCACAACAGCAGCACGTTCTTGCCAGCGAGGCTCGACTTTGTCTCCTCGTCGGCCTCGGCAATCGCCTCTTTGGGATTCTTTCCTTTCTTCAGGATAACCACTGCCATGTAGATTACAAACACAATGAGCAGCAGGATGCCGTCGATGCGCGACATGTTGTTCTCGGTGATGCCAGGAATGATGGCATCGTTGGCAAGTAGGAACACAAGAATCGACACCACAATGCCTATGGGAATGTCGCGCCGCGACTGCTCGCGGTTAATCTCAAAGGGCAGGATAATGGCTGTCACACCCATTATCAGGAACACGTTGGCAATGTTTGAACCCAGCACGTTACCCATGGCTATGTCGCCATGGCCGGTGAGGGCACTCTGTATTGAGACGAAGAGCTCGGGCGCCGAGGTGCCTATACCCACAATGGTCAGGCCAATGATGAAATTGGAAATCTTGGCGCGCTGAGCAATCGCTACCGATGCGTCGACCAGATAGTTGGCTCCCACTAGCAATAATGCCAGTCCTAAGAACAAAAATAGATAATCCATTGTTATTTGCTAAATTTGATTGCAAAGGTAGTGATAATTTTAATTCGTTGAATGAATAGCATCTATTAAATTTATGTTACAAATAAAAAAACATTGCCCGAGAAAACTCAAGCAATGTTTTTTTATTCTAAGCGATCCTCGATTCCCGATCTCCGATCCCCGATCTTCGCAAGCTTGCTTGCATTACTGCATACCGCTCACGGCAACTTCCTTGCAGGTGCGGCCTATCAAGCCTTGAAGCACCTTGCCAGGACCAAGCTCTATAGCCTCGGTCATGCCATCGGCTGCCATATTGGCAACAATGTGGCTCCAGCGAACGGGAGCGGTCAACTGCTTGATGAGGTTCTCTTTAATCTCCTCGGGATTGGTGTGAGGCTTAGCGTCAACATCCTGATAGATGGGGCACATGGGCTCGCTGAAATTGGCCTCATGAATTGCCTTGGCAAGTTCCTCGCGGGCAGGCTCCATCAGGGGCGAGTGGAACGCGCCACCCACCTTCAATGGCAAAGCGCGGCGGGCACCAGCCTCTTTAAACTTGGCGCATGCCTCTTCAATGGCCTCAAACGAGCCACTGATAACCACTTGGCCTGGGCTGTTGTAGTTGGCAGGAACACACACGCCATCGATTGAGGCGCAAATCTCCTCTACCTTAGCGTCGTCCATGCCAATGATGGCTGCCATGATCGATGGAGTGGCCTCGCATGCCTTCTGCATAGCAAGGGCACGTGTCTCCACGAGCTTAAGGCCTTGCTCAAAGGGCAGCACGCCAGCGGCAACAAGTGCCGAGAACTCTCCCAGTGAGTGACCGGCTACCATGTCGGGCTTGAAGTCGTCGCCAAGGGTCTTGGCGAGTATTACACTGTGCAGGAACACAGCGGGTTGAGTAACTTTAGTCTGTTTCAGGTCTTCCTCGGTACCATTGAACATCAGGTCGGTGATGCGGAAACCGAGCACTTCGTTGGCTTTCTCAAACATTTCGCGGGCCTCGGCGTTGTTGTCATACAGGTCTTTGCCCATACCCACAAACTGTGCACCCTGGCCAGGGAAAACAAATGCTTTCATACTTAAACTGTTTATTTTAATTGTTGAAAAATTTCTCTAATTTCAAAATCGACCGCAAAAGTACTGATTTTTTCCAATACGGCAAACTTAAAACGATTAAATAATGTTTTATTAATAAAGTTGTGCGTTTTTCAAAAAAAATACTTACATTTGCATTGTTATAAACTAAAATAAGTATGACTATGTTGAATTCAATATTATTGCTCTTTGGCAATCTGGGCACTACCGAACTTATTATTATTCTCTTCATCGTTCTGCTGCTCTTTGGCGCAAAGAAGATTCCTGAGCTCATGAAGGGCATGGGTAAAGGCGTGCGCAGCTTCAAGGAAGGCATGGACGAGGTGAAAAGCGAGATGGAGAAGCCGCTTGAGGATGCCGTTAAAGATGCCGAAAAGAAAGATACCGACACCAAGGACAACGGTAAATAATCAGTACTCCTGATGGAAGAGGAGAGGAAAGAGCAGTTGCAGGAGATGTCGTTTTGGGGGCACCTCGATGTGTTGCGAGGAGTGCTCATAAAGATCGCCATTGTGCTTGTGGCAATGGCTGTCGTTTTTTTTGCGCTCATGCCCACCATCTTCGACAACGTGATACTCGCGCCTTGTCATGGCGACTTTGTACTGTACAGGCTCTTTGCCAAGCTCACTGCGGGCATCCCTGGTCTTCCTCAGTTCTCTACCCAGGGGTTTCATGTCGACCTGATAAACATCCAGCTGGCATCGCAGTTCTTTATCCACATGAGCACCTCGTTCTGGCTGGCGCTGGTGTTCTCGTTCCCGGTGGTGATTTACCTGCTGTGGACCTTTGTGGCACCTGCTCTCTATGAGCATGAGAAGCGAGGCATCAAGCGGGCTTTTGCCTTTGGCAACCTGATGTTTTTCCTGGGTGTGGCAGTGGGGTATTTTGTGGTGTTCCCTGTGACCTTGCGATTTCTCGCCGACTATCACGTGAGCGCAATGGTGCCCAACCAAATCTCGCTCGACAGCTACATGGACACTTTCTTGATTCTCATCTTCATCATGGGCA
Organism: uncultured Prevotellaceae bacterium; assembly: GCA_900318065.1. GTDB lineage: Bacteria > Bacteroidota > Bacteroidia > Bacteroidales > Muribaculaceae > Sodaliphilus. The sequence continues at coordinate 3,899 of ONIY01000035.1, read as the reverse complement.
TCATTTTCGAACTCCCCCTGCTGGCGTGGCTGCTGGGCAACATTGGGGTGTTGAAGCGCAGTTTCTTCAAGAAATACAGGCGGCATGCCATTGTGGCGTTGCTCGTGCTGGCGGCGTTTATCACGCCCACAGGCGACCCGTTCACACTCACAATAGTGTTCCTGCCCATTTACATGCTCTATGAGGTGAGCGCATGGCTGGTAAAAGATGATAACAAAACCGTTAATCAATGACATAAATCAATATGAGTGAAAAAAGAATAGGATTTGCTACTCGCCTGGGTGCCATTGCGGCATCGGTGGGCAGTGCCGTGGGACTGGGAAACATTTGGCGATTCCCTTATCAGGCTGGGCAGAATGGCGGCGGTGCCTATATTCTGGTATATCTGCTGTGTGTGTTGCTCTTGGGATTGCCCATCATGATGTCGGAGTTCATAATAGGACGCTCCACCCACAAGAACATGAGGGGCGCTGTAGAGCAGTTGACGCCTAAGTCGCCGTTCAAGGTGTTTGCCTACGTGGGCGTGCTTGGCGCTTTGCTCATCTGCGGCTACTACAGCGTGGTGTGCGGATGGGTGCTTGAATATGTGGTTGATTCGGGCGAGGGGCTCCTGCTGGGGCACACTCCCGAGCAGTATAGCGAGATCTTCAACTCGCTGGTGGGTGCTCCGCAGCGTTGCGTGTTGTGGACGCTGATCTTCCTGGCGCTCAATTTTGTCATTCTCAATAAGGGCATCAATAAGGGCATTGAACGCATGGCAAATGTCATGATGCCATTGCTCTTCGTCCTGCTCATAGTATTCTGCGTCAACTCGCTGATGCTGCCCAATTCCAGCAAGGGTCTAGACTTCTTGTTCAGTATCGACTTTAATGGCTTGGGTTGGAAAGGCGTGGTCGACGCCATGGGTCAGGCGTTCATGTCGCTGTCGCTGGGTGTGACCTGCCTTATCACCTATTCGTCCTATTTCAGCGACGACAACCACCTCATGAAGGATGCCGTGACCATCTCGTCGCTCGACACTCTGGTCGCCATTCTTGCAGGTATCGTGATATTCCCCGCCGTCTTCTCGTTTGGAATGGAGCCAAACGCTGGTCCTAAACTCATTTTTGAGATATTACCCACCATCTTCCAGCAGATGCCTGGTGGTGTTGTGTGGGCAGTTCTGTTCTTTGTGTTGCTGTTCTTTGCCTCTATCACCTCCACAATCTCTTTGAGCGAGATCCCTATCACTTTCCTTATCGATGAGTACAAACTCTCGCGAGGCAAGGCTATTGCTATTACCGCGGTGCTCATGACAGTGGTGGCAGTGCTCAGTGCATTATCGTTCAGCACTCTGAGCGATGTCATCATTGCAGGCAGGAACATCTTTGACTTCCTCGACTTCGTGGGCCCCAACTTCTTCATGCTCCTGGGCGGACTCGTCACAGCAGTCTATGTGGGGTGGTTCCTCGACAAGAAAGTGGTTCACGACCAGCTCACCAACGGCGGCAAGCACAGTGCCAGGTTCACACATCCCTACATCATCTTCTGCCTCCGTTTCATCGCCCCAGTTGCTATCATCATGATATTCCTTTACTATGTGGGAATCATTTAAGAAATACAGCCTTAACTTGCGTGGACGGTTGGTTGAGGTTGACCGTCCTTGGGTGATGGGAATTATCAATGCCACGCCCGACTCGTTCTACTCTCAGAGCCGGATGATGGACGTGGACGCTATTGCGCGTCGTACCCAGGCGATGGTGCAGGAGGGTGCCGAGGTGCTCGACATTGGTGCATGCTCCACTCGACCTGGGGCGCAGGTGGTCACTGCCAGCGAGGAGATGACGCGTCTTGACATGGCGGTGAGGGCAGTGCGTGAGGTGGTGGGAGCCGATGTGATTCTCTCGGTCGACACATTTCGCGCGAGCGTGGCACGGCATTGTGTCGAAGAGCTTGGAGTAGATATTGTTAATGACATCTCGGGCGGCGACCTCGACCCTGAGATGCACGCCACGGTGGCGCAGCTGCAGGTGCCTTACATCGTGATGCACATGCGTGGCACTCCGGCAACGATGCAGCAGTTCACGCACTATGATGGCGACGTTGCCGCTGTGGTGCTTGAGGAGCTGGCGCGCAAGGTTGACGCCCTGCATCAACTGGGGATTAACGATGTGATTGCCGACCCCGGGTTTGGATTCAGCAAGACGCTGGATCAGAACTACCGGTTGCTCTCATGCCTTGAGGCGTTCCATGCCCTCGATGTGCCATTGCTGGTGGGCGTGTCGCGCAAGTCGATGATTCAAAAGGTGCTCGACTGCAACGCTCACGACGCTCTTAACGGCACAACGGCGGTTAACACCATCGCCATGATGAAAGGCGCTCACATAGTGCGTGTTCACGACGTGAAAGCGGCTGTAGAGGCAAGAAATATTGTTTGTTTCACAAATAATCAATAACTTTGCAAATCATAAACACAAAAAATTCCGTTTCTAAATGATATCATTCGGCATAAAAGATATTATCGACATCCTGCTTGTGGCGGTGTTGCTCTACTACATCTACCGCACCATGAAAGAGAGTGGCGCCCTCAACATCTTTGTGGGTGTGTTTGCTTTCATCATTGCATGGGTGGTGGTCGACAAACTGCTCGACATGAAGCTCCTGGGAACTATCATGGACCGCATCATCGACAGTGGTATCTTCATCTTGATTATTATCTTCCAGGATCAAATCAAGCGATTCCTCACCGAACTTGGTTCCAAGCGCGGATGGAAGGCTATTGCCAGGCTGTGGCAAGGAAAGCAGGAGGAGGGCGTGCGCAAGAAGTGGATTATGCCCATTGTATATGCCTGCATGAGCCTCTCGAAGTCGAAGACGGGTGCTCTCATTGTCATCAAGCAGAATATCTCGCTCGAGGACTATGAGCACTCGGGCGATATCATCAATGCCGAGGTCAACAACCGTCTGCTCGAGAATATCTTCTTCAAGAACAGCCCGTTGCACGATGGAGCAGTAATCATCGACAATGGTAAGATTATGTCGGCTGGATGCATCCTGCCAGTGTCGCACGACACGAGCCTGCCCAAGTATTTGGGACTTCGCCACCGCTCGGCGCTTGGCATCTCGCAGGCTACAGATGCTATTGCTGTGGTGGTGAGTGAGGAGACAGGAAACATCTCCTATGCTTATCGTGGGCAGATGCACCTCAAGCTATCGAGCACCGACCTCGAGCATGCTCTTTCTAAATTAATTGATTAACGCGCTGCCCAATGTTTCTAATCAACGATAACACTCTTGTCACGCTCGACGTTGTTGAGCGTTTCTTCTGCTGTGACATTGACGCGTGCCTGGGGCAGTGCTGCATCGATGGTGATGCTGGCGCTCCGCTCACCGCTCAGGAGGAGCAGGAAATCAAGCAGATTCTGCCCGAGATTTGGGACGACTTGCTGCCACGTGCACAGCAGGAAATAGAGCAGAACGGAATTTCCTATCTTGACCCTGAGGGCGAACTGGTGACGCAGATTCTCGACAACAGCAACTGTGTGTTCTCGTGCTACGCACCAGGAGGAAAATGCATCTGCGCTATCGAGAAGGCCTATCGTGAGGGAAGAATCTCTTTCCTGAAACCAATATCCTGCGCCCTGTACCCGCTGAGGCTCAAGACGTTGAACAATGGGAGTGTGGCGGTAAACTACCACAGGTGGAAAATATGCAAGAGCGCCGAAGTGCTGGGACGGAGCAAGGGAATCAGGGTCTATGAATTCCTGAAAGAACCGCTAATCAGGCGATTTGGACAGCAATGGTATGATGAGCTGGTGGCAAACTGCGAGCTGTACATAAAGCAATACCTTAGTTAAGTGTAAAGTTGCGCCTACTGCGCGTAGAATCATTGTAAATCAGGAAAATATAAAAGCAAGGTC
>ONIY01000037.1 GCA_900318065.1 uncultured Prevotellaceae bacterium | reverse complement strand
AGATTGGGTGGATAGTACTATGATGCCAAGTTGTGCCACAGGTGCCGAGGCGCCCACTTCAAAGGCACGTTCTTGAGGCGCCATGCCCACAAAATGCACTCGCATGAGGTATTGGCCTGGCTTGACAAGCTTGTGGTCCACCTTACCAAAGGCGTCGCTCACGCCACTGCTCACCACAGTTGCTGTGTCACTACTGTGATAGAGGTAGATGGTGGCATAGGGCACACCCTCACCCTCGCTGTCGTTCACCTGGCACTGCACACTATATTGCTGCGCCATGGCGCTAATGGCACCAATCATAAGCATTAACAAGGTAGCAATTCTCTTTTCCATAGTCTTTGAGTTTATAAATTGTGTGTACAAATTTAGATAGGTCTTTGTGACTTAGATGCACACTAAAGGGTGAAATGTTGCAGCAATTCGGGGAAAAAGCCAACTTTCACACTTTAGGGTGTTAAAATGATTTCATGATGGCGCCGTTAATGACGGGACTGAACTGCACATCGCTGCGGTCGGTCTTCTTGCCGAAATTGAAAGTGTAGGTTACCTTAAGGCTTATGCTGCGGCCTTATTCTGTTTACCATTTCATTGATGTTCATCATTTCAACGATGCAGAATGCAATTATCAATGAGGTCAGTAGCATGGAAATCAGGCGACTGTTTTGCTCAATTAACATCAGCGGATAGAAATTGATGCCAAAAGAGAACAAAGGTACATCAGACGGTGTTGTCAGGATGATAGCAAAAATGACACTGCCGAAAATGATACCTGCCACGAATGCTGCAACTACTGCCATTCGGTAATGGCGTATCTGGTTTGTCTGTGCCTGTTTGATTTCATCAATCATTTTGAGTTTCCTATCAAGTCGTTGGTTGAACAAATTGCTGTCGGCCAGCGTTGGGTGGAAACTGTCAAACAGTTCTTGTAGTCTTATGTCGTCATTCATCTTTCAAAAGGTTTTTAAGTTTGACTCTGCCTCGCGAGAGTTGCTTCTTCACGGCATCCTCAGTTGCGTCTACAATATCAGCTATTTCCTTGATGGAATATCCTTTAAGATAGAAGAGCAATATGGCCGTGCGTTCTTTGGGTGGTAGTTTTTCCAATGCCATGTAAAGTGGCTGGTAGCGAAAATCGCGGTCAGCATCGAAGGTGGCATCAACGTGTTTTTCGAGCGTTTCCAATGATTGCAGTGTTCGGCGGCAGCGGTTTGTGTCGATAAACAGGTTGTAGGCGATGCGGTAAAGCCATGTTGTGCCCTCGTATTTGGAAATAGATAGATATGCCTTCAGCAGTGCATTCTGTGCGATGTCGTCTGCCTCATCCCGATTGCCACAGCAGAGTGCGAGCAGAAAACGTCTGAGCCGTTCCTGCTCGATATTAATAATCTCTATGAATTGCTCGCGGGTCACGCCTGGTTTCTGGATTCGGCCTCAATCTCCTGCTTCAGTACCCTTAGCCCCACAAAGTAATTGATAAGGAAAGCAAGCCCAACACCCAATGACGGTACTGCGGCGAAAGAAAGGCCAATGAACAAGTTGGCATAAACTTCGTCAATGACCATTCCGTATATTGCCAGGGCAGCATATATGCACAAACCAAAAAAGGTGAAGCAGCAGCCACACAGCAACCTGTCAAGTAGCCTCTCTTTAATGCTTCGGCTCGGTGGGTTCATCTTCTTGAAGAACGCTTCCAAATCCACATCAGAGTTCTTTTCAATTGCGGCCAGCGCAATTTGGGCGCGTTTATTAGTGGCGTTTGTCTTTGTACGTGCTACAATTGCCACGATGATAATTGGAAGCACAACAAAAATCCCTAAAAAGACAATCATTTCACCAAATTTCATGATTACTAATTTTTATGTTACACAATGATTTTGTTATCTCTTTTGAACTCGCTCATATATATAACGAACAAGTAAGACAAAAAGTGACATGAAAATGCTTCCAATGGGTGAAATGTTGCAGCAATTCGGGGAAAAAGTCAACTTTCACACTTTAGGGTGTGAAAATGGCTGAATGATTGGAAATATTTTGTAAATTTGCAATCACAAAACTATCCATTATGGCAAAAGTCGAGGATTTCTTTTTTGACGAGAATAGTGTGAGCGAGCTTGACGATGAGCGTTACGCCCACGTTGAGTTGCTCAAGCGCGCCATCGACGCGATGGCAAACGCCACCTATCAGAGCATCTATGTGATTGACTATTTCAAGCGCGAGTTTCTGCATGTGGCGAGCAATCCGCTGTTCCTGGGCGGTCACACGGCAGAGCAGATGAAAGAGATGGGCTATCAGTTCTACATTGACCATGTGCCCGAAGATGAGCAGGAAATGCTGCTGGAAATCAATACTGCCGGATTCAAGAAGTTCAACGACATCCCTTTAGAAGAACGTGATGGCTATTTCATAAGTTACGACTTCCACATCGTGGATGGTGAAAACCGATTTCTTATTAATCACAAAATGACACCGTTTGCACTTGCCGACGACGGTAGGCTGTGGCTTGCCATGTGCGTGGTGTCACTCTCATCTCATAGCGAGCCAGGACACATTGAGATGCGAAAGAAAGGAGCGCCAACCTACTGGGAGTATTCTCTTAACCATCACCTATGGATTACAAGAGACACCGTAGTGTTGCGCCCACAAGAGAGACAGGTGCTCATTCTCTCGGCACAAGGGCTCACTGTGGCACAGATTGCCGAGAAGATGTGCCGCTCGGTCGACACCATCAAGACCTACAAGCGAGTGATGTTTGAGCGCCTGGGCACCCGCTCCATCACCGAGGCGCTCACCCTTGCCACCAATTCAGGACTGATATGAATAACGAGAGTTTGATGAATTTCCTGTTTTGACAATCATTGCGCTAGCAGCTGAGGCTGTTGCAAAACTCACAGAATTCTCATTCGGTAGTGACAAGGCGGCCTTGTCACTACAGCGATGAAATCTCCACCTTTTGCAACAGCCTCTCAGGAACAAAAAAAGGCGCCAACGATGGGGCGCCTTGCTCATCAATTCAGAAAAAAATTGTTCTATATAAAAAGGAAATGAAACGTTAAGGTGAAACTGTCAGCGCATGGGGGTGATTGACTCAAATGAGTTGTCGTCGTAGAATATCATGATATTCACAATCTGTCGCTGGCCAGTGGTTGAGGGTGATGACGCGCCACTGCGGTTCACATTCCTGGCGATGCTCTGCAACGCATCGCTCAGTGCCGATGCCCCTCCTTGAGCCCTTGAGTCGGTCGACTCTCCAAAGCTTATTGTGGGTTGCTGACGTTGCGACGTGGCATTCACGGCGCCCGATCCTTGCCCTCCAAAGAGGTTGCCATGGTGTGGAGTTTTGGACAAGTTTTGCGATGTGCCGTTTTCGGGCGAACTAGAGTTGTCCTGGACAAAAATTTCGCCATCTCCAAACATTAGCCACATTATATTAAGAGTGGGGTAGGCTGCGTGGATTTTAGAGATCACCTCATCGCTCACTTTCTTGTTGCGTCCCTTGAGCAACTGTGTGATGGTGGGACGAGGAATCTCGCATGTGTCGGCAAACTGAGAATTAGAAATGCCACACTGGTCTAAAAACAGCTTTAAGCGTGAAATAATGTCCATAATATCGGTTAACAATTATAAATTTTGCGTTTGCAAATTTACAGCAACCTATTGTAAAAACCAAATTTTTAAACATAAATCTTAGAATTTACATTTTATTTTTTCAAAAACCGAGTTTCAAAAAGGCACTTCAACCTCCAGTCTACAAAATTGAAGCAATTCTTTAATGTTAGTGATATATATAATTTTATATCAACAACTTACATTAGCAATATCACCCCAAAAACCGCCCAATTGCCCAAAATCGCCTAAATTCATAGATTTTCAATACACATAGGCATATTTAAAAGACTGATTTTCACCGCAATATATTAAATGTTAACAACTGCTAAACTGCGAATTATTTAGTTTTGCAAACTTTATAAATGCAAATTACGAAACCTGCATTGTAAATCACAGCCCGAATTTAGACTTTGCCGAATCAAATTTGCAGTTCACGATTGCAAAACACCACTGCCCCGCCCCAATTCAGGTTGGTAAACAACAAATGGTAATCTTACCATTTTGGCCGAAAACTCAAATTCTCGCGCGCAAACCCCACCACTGCCTTACAAATTTCAAATTTTAAATTCTGAGAGACTTAAATACTGCGCTCTTTAATACATTACACACCTTATTATCATTTAGTTACACCCATAAATTTAAACTTGAAAAGATGACAGAAAATCACCTCAGAAAACTCAAAAACACCCCTTTCCACCACCCAAAACAGTCATTCCCTGACTACCATTTTCCCCTACCACCACCAAATTGTCACTTTAAAGCGCTTTTTCATGCCCATTGAGGCATTTTCCACCCCACTTCTGCCCCACTAACCTCAGTTTGCCCCGAGGCGTTATGATGACATTTTAGCGCTCTGCCATGATCACATTAGCCCACCATGCCGGCAAGGCACCAAACCTCCCCTATCCTACCCCACTTTTTTCAAAGCCAGAATAGCACGCGGTGAAAAATTTTCAATTCTCAGGAGGTTAATGAAAATGCGAAATATGGAGAATATGTGACATTTTGACCAATCTATTTTTGCCACACAAGTCAAGACGATGGCGCAAAATGATTACCACTCGCTAGCCTAAAACATAGGGGTCGCCTCCGGCGACTATGGCTGTGGGGAGTCCCCCCGATACCCCCAGTGCCACTTGTTCCACTCGCTTCGCTCGCTACACAACTGGTACTGTTACACAAAGGTCAGCCTCCGGCTGAGTCGATTGGCGCCACTTCCTCTCGGATAAATTGATTGAAGCTTTCTCATTTTGTAGGGACAAGGCGTGCCTTGTCCGCTGGAGGCAGAGGGCAGGCAAATGGTGACATCTCCTCTCGGCCATGTCGATTGGTGTCATTCCTCCCAACTGGGTCGATTGACGCGTTCTCACTTTGTAGGGACAAGGCGTGCCTTGTCCGCTAGAGGCAGACATTGTTAGTCGGTAGTTTCACTGCTTTCGGACAACGCACGCGTTGTCCCTACATTGACGCAATTTGAGCCTTTTGCAACAGCCTCATCTTGGCCATGGTTTGCAACACATCCAGTTTCCTTGTCGCTGGGGATGGCTAACGCTTGAGTTCGCTTTTCAGATAATGTGCGGTAATCGATTTAGTGTTTTGTGCCACTTGCTCGGGAGTGCCTGTTGCTACCACTTCACCACCACCCCGCCCTCCCTCGGGGCCCATGTCGATGATGTAGTCGGCACATTTTATCACGTCCATGTTGTGCTCAATCACAATCACGGTGTTGCCCTTGTCGACCAAGCGGTTCAGCACTCCAAGCAGGATCTTGATGTCCTCGAAGTGCAATCCCGTGGTGGGCTCGTCAAGGATGTAGAGCGTTTTTCCTGTGTCCTTTTTAGATAGTTCGGCAGCGAGTTTCACGCGCTGGCTCTCACCTCCCGAGAGAGTGCTCGAGGGCTGTCCCAGCTTGATGTATCCCAGTCCCACATCCTGCAGCACCTTTATCTTGTGCAGAATATTAGGCACCGCCTCAAAGAACTCCACTGCCTGGTTGATAGTCATGTCAAGCACATCGGCAATCGACTTGCCCTTGAACTTCACCTCCAGCGTCTCGCGGTTGTAGCGCTTTCCACCACATGCCTCACATGGCACCAGCACATCGGGGAGGAAGTTCATCTCCACCGTCTTGTAGCCATTGCCCTTGCACACCTCGCACCTGCCGCCACTGGTGTTGAACGAGAATCGTCCCGGCTTATAGCCGCGGATTTTAGCCTCGGGCAGATTGACGAAGAGGTTGCGGATGTCGGTGAAAATATTGGTATAGGTAACGGCATTAGAGCGCGGCGTGCGTCCCAGTGGCGACTGGTCGACCGTTACCACCTTGTCGATGAAGGAGAGCCCATCGATGGAGTCGTAAGGCAGAGGCTCGGTGAGCGAGCGATAGAAGCGCTGGCTCAAGATGGGCTGCAGTGTGGCGTTGATGAGAGTGGACTTGCCACTGCCACTCACTCCCGTGACGCACACGAGAGTGCCCAGGGGGATAGTGACATCCACACCCTTGAGGTTGTTGCCACGGCATCCCTTGATGGTGATAGCCTTCCCGTTTCCGGGTCGACGCTGGGCAGGGATAGCAATCTCATCCTTGCCATTGAGGTAGCGCGCGGTGATAGTGTCGGCCTTGAGCAGCTGCTTGGGCGTGCCGGCAAACACCACATTTCCACCTCGTCGGCCGGCCTTGGGACCAATGTCGACCACATAGTCGGCCTCGAGCATCATGTCGCGGTCATGCTCCACCACCAGCACCGTGTTGCCATCGTCGCGCAAGTGCTTGAGCGAGTCGATGAGCCGCTGGTTGTCGCGCTGGTGCAGACCAATGCTGGGCTCATCGAGGATGTATAGCACATTCACCAGTTTAGAGCCTATCTGCGTGGCAAGCCTGATGCGCTGGCTCTCACCGCCCGAGAGCGATGCGCTGCTGCGGTTGAGCGACACATAGTCGAGCCCCACGTCGAGCAGGAACGAGAGGCGGCTGTTGATTTCCTTCACCACCTCCTCGGCAATCGCCCACTGGCGCTCGGGCAAGTGGTTGTGCAGGTCGAGCATCCACTCCCGCAGCTCGGCGATGTCCATGCGTGCCAGCTCGGCAATGTTCTTGCCGTTGAGCCTGAAGTGCAGTGCCACCTTGTTCAGGCGGTCGCCGTGGCACTCGGGGCACACGGTGCGCGTGAAGAACTGCCCTGCCCACTTCTGTGCCTTGGAAGTAGCATTCTCGCTCTGCTGCATCTCGATGTACTTCACCAGTCCGTCGTAGGAGAGGAAGTAGTTGCTCACGCTGAGCGACTCATTCTTGATGTTCAGCCGCTCGTCGGTGCCGTTCATGATGTCGTCGATAGCCTCCTCGGGCAAGTCCTTGAGCGGCGTGTCGAGCGAAGCTCCATATTTCTCGCATATCGCCTGAATTTGCCAGAAGATGAGTGAGTTCTTGTATTTTCCCAGCGTGGTGATGCCTCCGTCACGAATCGAGAGGTCAAGCTGGGGCATTATCTTCTCCTTGTCGATGATGTTGACAAATCCCAGTCCCTTGCACTTGGGGCATGCACCTTGTGGCGAGTTGAACGAGAAGCTGTGCGGCGCAGGCTCGGGATAGGAAAGTCCTGTAGCGGGATCCATGAGCGAGATGCTGTAATGCCTGAGCTCTTGCGACTCGTCTTCGAGGACGATGAGTTGTCCATCGCCCTGCTTGAAGCACGTGTTGATAGTGTCGCGCAGCCGCACCTCATCCTTCTGCGCCACCTTGAGACGGTCGACCACCAGCTCCACATCGTGGTTGCGGTAGCGGTCGAGCTTCATGCCAAAGGTAATCTCTCGCAGTTCGCCGTCGACTCTCACATATAGATACCCCTTCTTGCGCAGCTGCTCAAAAAGGTCCTTGTAGTGTCCCTTGCGGTTTTTCACCAGTGGAGCCAGGAGATATATTTTCTTTCCCGAATAGCTCTCGAGAATCAAGTTCAGAATCTTGTCGAGAGAATATTTCACCATCTTCTCGCCCGAGACGTAGCTGAACGCCTCGCTTGCGCGGGCAAAGAGCAGTCGCAGGTAGTCGTAGACCTCGGTAACGGTGCCCACCGTTGAGCGGGGATTCTTGTTGGTGGTCTTTTGGCCTATAGAAATCACAGGATTGAGGCCTGAAATCTTGTCCACATCGGGCCGCTCGAGCACTCCCAGCATGTTGCGTGCATAGGACGAGAACGTCTCGAGATAGCGTCGCTGCCCCTCGGCAAAGATTGTGTCGAAAGCCAGCGACGACTTGCCGCTACCACTGAGCCCAGTGATGACGCTGAGCTTGTAGTGCGGCAAGTCGACATCAATATTCTTGAGGTTGTGCACCCTGGCGCCCTGCACCATTACACAATCCACATCTTTACCCTGAAATTTCATTAAAGCCGTGTTCCTTTAGTCTTAGTCTACAACCCAATTATCGTTATACACCTTGTTGCCCGCCTTGCTGCGATAGAGCGACGCTTGCTTGGGCACCTTCACCTTGTAGACCTTGCCCGAGGCATTGGGCAGCTTAGTGCTGCGTATCCAGGGGTTGGCGTCGCGCAGCTGCGCATAGGTGATGCCATGATCCTGTGCCCACGACACCCAGCTCGACACTGGAGTGTCCACTTCTATCACGTCGTAGTCGATGGGCTGGTACAGCTGGTTGCTATGCAGTCGATACCCAAATCGCTTGGGGTTCTCGAGGAAAATCTTGTAGGACATAATCCTGAACACATATCTCGAAGTCTCGCTCACCAGCCTCAGGTCGAACGATGTGTTGACGCGCTGCGACGAGAGCTCCGACGATATTTTCCCTGTTCCGGCATTGTAGCTGGCGCACACCGTTGCCCAGTTGCCATATTTAGAATAGGCGTTGCGCAGATATTTGCAGGCGGCTACCGTCTCCTTCTCGGGGTCGTAGCGCTCGTCCACATCGTCATTGACCTCAAGGCCATATTGCTTGCCTGTCGCCGCCATGAACTGCCATATTCCGGCCGCCTTGGCTGGCGAGAGTGCATTGATGTCGAGCGAACTCTCGGCAACGGCAAGATAGATGAGGTCCTCGGGCATATTATTCTTTTTCAAGATCTCTATCAGCCTGGGGAAGTAGCGATTGGCCCGCTTGATGATGATTGACGAGAGCGTCTGTCCGTAGACGATGCCCGTGAGCTCGCGGTCCATTCGCTCTGCCATGTCGATGCGGTCGAAGCTCACCTTGTCGCCACAGAAGGTCATCGATGCTGGCACGTCGGGCGGCGTTACGGGAATGAACGAGTCGCTCAACCGCTGTGCATGAGCACCCATGCAAGTGAAACACAATGCTGTAATAATCGCTAATAAAGACTTGTAAAAATTCATTTCTCTAGTTATTTAATTCAGGAATAAATGGGTTTAGTAAAAAACACTAACTCAAGTTTCGGGGAGTATGAACACCAGCGACACAGCAAGCGATGAGGGAAATTCGACGAAATCATCATACTCCCCCCCGCCCCCTCTATCTTAGAGGGGGAGTTTGTCGCCTGATTTTTTGCGGTTTGGTATCTCATGATTACTATAGAAACTTGAATACACTAATTTTACATGCCGTCGTCGATGGCATTTTGCAGCTCACGTTTCTTGTAGCGCAGGATGTTGATGTCGCCACTGAGCTTATACTCCTTTCCGTCGCTGCCCTTTGCCCTGATGACATAGAAGTAGACGCCGGCGTTCACCAGCTTGCCGTTGTATTTTCCATCCCATCCGTCGGCAGGATCGGTAAACTCCTTGATAAGGTTGCCCCAGCGGTTGTAGATCCAGCAATGGAATTCGACAATCGACTTGTAGGACACCTTCCAGATGTCGTTAACCTCCTCGGTGGTGCCTGGTGAGAAGAAGTTGGGGCAATCAAGCGAGCTCTCGCCTATGGAAACTGCAATAGGGTCGCTGTAATTCTCGCAAGAGCCGTCGCTGTTGGCATAATAGAATCGCCAGTAGGTAGTTCCGGCATCGGTAAAGGTATACTCCACTTGGTCTTGCGGGAAGGTCATCAAGATGTTGTTAAACTCCGAGAAGTCGCTCACCTGCCACTCCTTGTAGGTCACGGCGTCGGTGCAATAGGCAGTGAAAGTGATGTTCACTGGCGCCGAGCCTCCATAGGCTGTGCCCTCGCTGCGCTGCTCGTTGTCGTTGTCGCGCTCCTCTTGGTTGACGACAACCTCGGCAGCCACCGCCTTGGGCGAGTATCTCTCGGTTGTAACTTGCTTTGTCTCCTTCCAATACTCCAGCAACTTGTCGCCCTGGATGGTATAAGTGGTGGCGCACAACGATGCCGGCACCGCCATCGAGGTGCTGAACGTTTCCTCGGTCTCGGTGACACTTGTCTCGAGCCATGAGAGTTCGTCGGCACTCCATTCAAGAGTGTTGTAAGTTATCTTTATCTCGCGGTCGAGCACCCGCCTGCCGCCATTGATGGTGTAGTAGACGATATCGTTGCCCGAGCCATTGATCTGTATCACTGTTGTTCCGCAGTCGCTCTCAGGGTCGACGGTGGCACTCTCCAGGTGGAGGCGGCACTTGCTGTAGTCCACCACCCAGATGCAGGTGCTGCGGTCGCCTTCCTTGATGATGTATCCGTGGTCGGCAATCACCTGTGGCAAGGTCGAGACATTGCCATTGTAGTTAATACCCGTCATGGGGTCGATAGCGCTACCCCCGCCCTCGGGCCCGAAGTCATACCAAGTGACATTGCCGGGGTCGTTGCTCGCCGTGTAACTCATCGACACGCCTTGCGCCGAGTAGAGCACATAGAGATGCTGCAGGCCAGTGCTGGTGGCAGGCACCTCGTGATAGACTGGTTTAGAGTTGCCGGCAAACTCTATTTGCGCCACAGCAGGCATTGCCGCCATGGCTGCTATTGCCATAAGTAAATATCTTACTGTCTTCATAATACTTATAAAACGTAAGAGCAGTGCTAAAAATTGCCCTCGGCAGGGTCAACTTTAGTTTGCAGTGCCAGACTTCGCGATAGCGAATATCACAAAACAGCCGTCACACAGTTGATAATGTCTTCAACCTTCCTGAACGCGCGAATTTTCCTGTAAGGAATCACGACGTTGAATTGTCGCGCTACTTCAATAGCCACCCTGTCAATATCTACCCTCTTCATGCCCAAGTCTTTGCGGAGCAACATCTGGGGGTGCACATCCTCGGCGGCAACGCCAGCACGGCGGGCGATGATGCTGATAATGCTGTCGGCCACGGCGGCAGTGTCTACCGCTTGCGAGTCACTGGGCTGAACCGGCTCCAATCGCTCACGGGTGCGTGGGCCATAAACCGGTTTCACGCCATACATAAGTCGCACCCTGTCGTTGCGCACTTGCGGTGGCAACTGTGCAATCATTTTGTCGAAGTCGAGGTTCTCACCATCAATCACCACCTGGTCGGCAGCAGTGAGTTGCACCTCGGGCGACACGTCCTGGCTGGCCCCCTGGGTGGTGGGTGTAGCAGCCATGGCGCCAGTAGTCACTCCGGCAGCAACCACTGCTCCAATCGCCATCTTGCGTCGTTTATTATCCTTGTTCATAGCAATTTATAATTTTAGGGGTTATTATCATTATTCTATATTTTCACGTTCTTCAGGCGGTTGTAGTGGCACACCATCACGTCGCCGTTCTGGTCGCGCAGGTGGAAACCGTTGCCCTGGCAGTAGCGGAACATGTCACAGCTGGCGCACATGCCGCGCTTCATCCAGTCGCGGTTGCGGTAGGCCTCGAAGCGGTTGTTCCACACGTCCCAGAAGCTGTCGCGGTAGATGTTTCCCTGGTTGTAGTCGCTGCGAATGCTCAGGCATCCCGAGATGCTGCCGTCGCTGCGAACGCTCGCCACGGTGAGCCCGGCGTTGCAGGTGTAGAAATAGTCGCGCGCCATGCCCTCATAGGGTCCCAGGAATCCCTCGCAGGCGTAGTTGAGGTCGATTTTCCCCTCCAGCCGTGTCTTGACAATGAAGTTGAGCAAGTCGCGGAACTGCTCGTCGCTGAGCTGCAGCTCGTCGACACCCGCTGCCCTGCCCATGGGAATGATGGTGAAGCAACGCCAGTATTCCACTCCCGCGTCGATTAGCAGTTGCTTGATCTCGTCCAGGCTGCCAATGTTGCGAGAGTTCACGCAGGTTATCACATCCCACACCAGGCCGTCGATGCGCTGCATCTGCTCAATGGCGCGCAGGGCATGATCGAAGCTACGGTCGCTGTTACGCAGCCAGTTGTGCTGGTCGCGAGTGCCGTCGATGTCGACCGCCATGCTGTCGACACCCGCACTGGCAAGGGCGTCCATCATCTTCTCGTCGAGGGTGTAGCCATTGGTCACCAGTCCCCACTGGAAGCCGCGGCGCTTAATCTCACGGCCGCACTCCACAATGTCGCGGCGCACGAGCGGCTCGCCGCCCACGGTGTTGACGAGCACCGTTGCCGGGTCGACATGAGTGGCAATCTCGTCGAGCACCTTGAGGAAATCGCCCAGAGGCATCTCGGTGGCAGCAACATCTTTGGCACAGTCGCTGCCGCAATGCCTGCAGGAGAGGTTGCAGCGCAGCGTGCATTCCCAGAAGAGTTGCCTCAAGGGATGCTCACGGCACAGGCGCTCATTCTCCAACCGTGCCGCCTCAAGTGCTATTTCCTGCGTGCGATTCATTGTGGTTACAAAGATAAACAAAAAATATCAAAACGCCACCAGCGAGAATCTCGTTTTTTCTTCACCAGGTCAAGAGTGGCCAGACTTTTCATCTACAAAAGTGCAGCAAATAAAACCAGACAAAAATCTATGATGACATTGCAAAGATAGTGAATAGTTTCCAGTTATCAGTTGCCTGTTGCCTGTTTTTTTATTTGAGGCCATTATGGCGGGGGATATGAATTCCTAATATCTCTAACTGGAAAATATATCAATGTGATTATTTCATGTGATTTCACACCATCTGCTCGGGGAAGAGGTCGAGGAATGCTACGGGGAAGGGGGTTTCAAACTCCATTTCCTCGTGGGTGATGGGGTGCATGAATGCTAAGCGGAAGGCGTGGAGGCCCAGGCGGTTGAGGCTGTCCTCGATGCTGCCATACTTGTAGTCGCCCACCACGGGATGTCCCAGCACCTCCATGTGTACGCGAATCTGGTTCTTGCGACCAGTGTTCAGGTGCAGTTCAATGAGCGAGAAGTCGTCGTTGCTGTCGAGCAGCCACCAGTCGGTGCTTGCCCACTTGCCGCCATTGTTGAACGGACTGCTCACCACCTTGCGCGATGGCGTGTCGCGCAGCCAGCTCTCGATGTGCCCGTGGTCGGCCTCCATAGCGCCTTCTACCACAGCCACATAACGGCGGTCGCGCACATGGGCATGCCAGTTGTTGACCAGCAGTTGCTGCACCTCGACCGTCTTGGCATAGACCATCACCCCCGAGGTGCGCGTGTCGAGACGGTGCACCACATGGGCGGTGCAACGCTGCTTGGTGTAGGCAAAATACTGGTCGAGCAAGATCTTGATGTTAAGACTTCCCCGCCCCACTCCCATCGAGAGAACGCCATCGGCCTTGTCGATGACGATAAGGTACTCGTCCTCATAGAGAATCGAGAAGAAGCGGTCGAAATTCTTCATGGGCATGAACCGCGGGTTCTTGGTCACCTCCACCGTCATGCCTGGCTTGACCTCAAAGTTGTACTGCTTCTCAACGTTGCCATCCACCTTCACAAGCGAGTGGCTGAGCAGTCCCTTAGCCTTGTTGCGGCTAATGCCATCTAGCTTCTTGAGGATGAAGTCGAGCAGCCCCATCTCCTCGCTGGCGAGGAATGTGGTCACCTTCATCTCATTGCGCGGCACTCGAGGGCCGCTGAACATAAAACGCCTGTTTTTCATTTCTTATAATAATGGCTAGTAACAGAAAGTATACAATAGGAATAGATAAAGATTGATAAAAGAGAACTATGGACAGCTACAACAATAGCTCCCCATAGTAATTCAGTGCAAGATTAGTCAAACATGTGCCGCAAGCGGCTGAAGATGCGCTCCTTGGTGGTGCGGCTGGGCTTGAAAGAGGTAGAGTCCCGCAGCGTCTCGATGGTGCGCTTCTCGGTGGGAGTGAGATTCTCAGGCACATACACCATCACGTTAACGAGCAGGTCGCCCTTGCCGTAGCCGTTAATCGATGGCAAGCCTTTGCCTCTGAGCCTGAGCACTTTGCCTGGCTGAGTTCCTGGCTCGATGGTTACCCTTGCCCTACCGTCGATAGTGGGAATGTCGACCTTGCCACCCAGCGCTGCCGTTGGGAAATCAATCATCAGGTTGTAGATCAGGTCTTGCTCATCGCGGATGAGGTGCTCGTCCTGTTGCTCCTCGATAACGATTTGCAGGTCGCCAGGCACACCTCCACCCGGGGCATCGTTGCCCTTGCCGCGCATGGTGAGCATCATGCCCTCCTGCACACCGGCGGGGATGTTGATAGTAACCACCTCTTCACGCTTGGTGAGGCCGTTGCCGCCACAATCGGGGCAACGCTCCTTGATGTGCTTACCCGAGCCACCGCACACGCTACAAGTGCTCTGCGTCTGCATCTGTCCCAGGATAGTGCGGCGAATGCGCACCTCCACGCCCGAGCCGTGACAGTTGGAGCACGTCTCAAGCGCTGTGCCATTCTTGGCGCCCGTTCCATGACACGACTGACATGAAACCTGACGTGGAATCTTTATTTTTTTCTCGGTGCCATTGGCCACCTCCTTGAGGGTCACCTTCACGCGCACTCGCAGATTAGTGCCGTGGCTAACGGTTTGTCCTCCCGTGCCACCACCAAAGCCGCTGAAACCGCCGAATCCACCAAAGCCACCAAACAAGTCGCCAAACTGACGGAAGATGTCCTCCATCGACATGCCGCCTCCCGAGAAGCCTCCGCCTCCCATCTGGTCATATCCTTCGGGACCCAGCTGGTCGTAACGTGCTCGCTTGTCGGGGTTGCTGAGCACGTCGTAGGCCTCGGCAGCCTCTTTAAACTTCTCCTCGGCCTCTTTCTTCTCGGCGTCGGATTTTCCCTGCTGACGGTCGGGGTGATACTTTATGGCGAGTTTGCGATATGCTTTTTTCAAGGCATCGGCATCGGCATTGCGGTCAACACCCAGCACCTCATAAAAATCTCTCTTTGCCATGATATTTTTATTTTAAATGCACAATGCATGATGCATGATGCATAATCAATTAATATACAATATAAAAATTACGTTGCGTCACAAAAGAGTTGACTCACTTGACTCAGTTGACTCACTACTGCCCTACTACCACCTTGGCGTGGCGCAGCACTTTGTCGTTGAGCATGTAACCCTTTTGCACGGTGTCGATTACCTTTCCCTTCTGGTCCTCACTGGGAGCGGGGAAGGTGGTCACTGCCTCGTGCACATCGGTGTCGAAGAGCGCACCAGTCGACTCGATGGGCTCCACATGGTTGCTCTTGAGATAGGCCATGAGCTTGTTGTGGATGAGGTCGACACCTTCTTTAAGGCTGTCGAGGTCGCCACCTTGAGCTATCGCGTCGATTGCGCGCTCAATATCGTCGACCACAGGCAGGATGCCCTCAAGCACCTTTTCCCCACCATTCTTGATGAGGTCTTGCTTCTCTTGCAGTGTGCGCTTGCGGTAGTTGTCGAAATCGGCCATCAGGAAAAGATATTTCTTCTTCTCCTCTTCGACTTGCGCTTGCAACTGAGCCATCATCTCCTCGGGAGTGGGTTCGGTGACTTCCTCCTCTTGAGGCTGCTCCTCGGGTTGCTGTTGCTCAGTCTCTACTTCAGGTTCCTGTGCCTGTGAATTATTGTTTTCTTCTTGTTTTTTCTTTGACATATTATTAAATTTTTAATGCACGATGCGCTATGCACTAATGGTAAGGCACAGCACACATTTTTGTTGTTGTCTATTTTTCGATGTATTCACATGCAAAAAGTCTGCCACCACACATTAATTATAATGGTATGACAAAATCGGTGCTATTATCAAATTTTCCTTTAATTTTTTCTGCCATATTGACATCATCAAAGACGCCAAAAATCGACGAGCCCGAGCCCGACATCGAGGCGTAGCGAGCACCCGAGGCCTCAATCGTCTTCTTTATTGCTCCGAGCTGTGGAAATGCGGCAAACACACTGGGTTCAAAATCGTTCTTCACCACCCCACTCCACAGGCCAACGTCTTGAGCCAGGTCATCACCAAGGCACGACGTGCTTGGAGCAGGAGTGACACGGGAGTAGGCCACCCGGGTGGGCACGCTCACTGCTGGCTTGACAAGATACAGGAACTTGCCCTTCAGGTCCACATCAATGGGCGAGAGCACATCGCCAATGCCCGTCGCCATCATGGGCTTGTTGTAGACGAAGAACGGGCAGTCGGCACCCAGAGTGGCAGCAAGTTGTGCCAGCTGCTCCTTCATGGCGTTGAGATCAAACATATCGTTGAGCATCAGCATTGTGCTTGAGGCATCGCTGGAGCCTCCACCCAAGCCAGCGCCGTCGGGGATGTGCTTGTAGAGGTAGATGTCGACCTCGGGGACATTATAATGCTGCTGCATGAGCCGCAACGCCTTCATCACCAGGTTCTTCTCGACTGGGCAGTCAACGGGGTTGCCATAGGTGGTGAGAGTAGACTCCCCGCCCCTCGCCGGCACTATCTCCAGCACATCGGTGAGGGCGATTGGGTAGAACACCGTCTCGAGGTTGTGATATCCATCACTGCGGCGCTCCACAATATTGAGCCCCAAGTTTATCTTCGCGTTAGGAAAAGTTATCATAGATTTCAGTGAAAATTCAAGCTGGGTGCAAAGTTAGTGAAAAGTTGTCAGTTTTCAGCAATCAGTTTTCAGTTTTCAGCAATCAGTTATCAGTAATCAGTAATCAGTTATCAGTAATCAGTTATCAGTAGTCAGTAGTCAGTAGCCAGTTTTCAGTAAAGCAATCGAGCAGTCGAGCAAACGAACAGTCGAGCAGTCGAGCAAACGAGCAGTTATCAGTTTAGAGATTGTAGTGCTTCTAATCTCATCACATTGAAAAAACGAGAATAAGAGGCCACTATTGATTTTTCTTCATTTTGCTGGTGTGATAGTGAGAATATTTTTGTATATTTGTGACATTAATCTTTTAAGGCATTATTTCATTAACTAAGACGATATTATGAAGAAACTATTTACTGCAATGATGGTGATGGCGTGTGGCCTGGCATGGGGCAACCCCATCGACTGGAATCAAGCCGAGAAAGTGGCAACACAGTTTGCCCAAAGCAATGTGCAGTGGACTCGTGTGGCTCGACAGGGAGTGACCGCGAGCAGTGGCAATGCGCCACTCTATGTGCTTAACCGTGCAGGCGGCGGCTTTGTGATTGTTGCCGGCGACGATGCGGCAATTCCCGTGCTGGGTTATTCCAGCCAGGGTACTTTCAGTTATGACAACATGCCCGACGGCTTGCGCCAGTGGCTACGGCTCTCGGAGCGATATGTTGAGACCTGTGCCGGCCGCCAGAGCGTTGTCCACATGAGGCAGCAGGGCGTTCCTGTGGTAGCTCCGCTGCTTGGCGACATCCTGTGGGGACAAGGCACACCCTATAACGACATGTGCCCCACCTACGGCAGCGGCACCCACTACTATGTGGGATGCGTTGCCACGGCAGCGACCCAGATAATGCGCTATCACAGCTACCCCGAGCATGGCACTGGCAGCAAGACAATTACCGTGAACGGCCAAGCGGTGACAGCCAACTTTGGCAACACCACCTATGACTGGCCCAACATGCTCCCCACTTATGACGGCGTGGATTACACAACGGCTCAAGGCACTGCCGTTGCCACACTGGCGGCGCACTTTGGCGTGGCAGTCGACATGGAATACCAGCCAGCCGGCAGTGGAGCGCACTCGATGGTCGTGCCACAGGCGCTGCGCGAGTATTTCAACTACGATGAGGGAGTGACAATGCGCAAGCGCGACTACTACAGCACCAGCGAGTGGTTGCAACTCATAAAGAGCGAACTCGACCAGGGCCGCCCAGTGTACTATGCCGCCTCGAGCGAGACCGGCAGCAGCGGTCATGCCTTTGTGTGCGACGGCTACGATACTGAAGACTACGTCCACATCAACTGGGGCTGGTATGGCACCAGCAACGGATATTTCCTTGTGAGCCATCTCGACCCCGACGACCTGGGCATTGGCGGTGGCACTGGCGGCTACAACCTTGACCAAGAGATTATTACTGGCATACAGCCACCTGCTGATGGTACCAACTACGAGCGCCCACTCTACAACTCGCTGAGCCTGCGCCTCATCACGCAAGACGCTTCATTGTTTAACGTGATGGTCACTGTGGAGAACTTCGACACCAAGCCGTTTACTGGCGAGCTGGGCGTGGCACTGGTGCGTGATGGCAGCATTGTCAAGGTGCTAAAAGCCGAGCAGCGCAACATCGCCGGTTTTGCTGGCGGGCACACTGGCCTGTTGCCCATGGCGTCGATCTACGATATACCCAAGCAGGTGGGCAACGACGTGCCCGATGGCGACGCCACCGTGTGGATGGCATATCGCGAAGACAGTGAGTCGCCCTGGCAACTGATGCGCTACTGCCGTGGCCGCGACAGCCGTGGCAATCCCTATGTGGGCTATTTCAGGACCGAGGTGGAAGGTGGCCGCATCCTCACCCTTGACGACAGCTGCGAGCACCCCGACGTTGACATCCTCTCGCCCCTGGAACCCGAGGGCGAAGTCTATGCAGGAGGCGCAGCACTGTTCAACCTGCGCCTGCGCAACAACAGTCCCACAGTGCGCCTGCGCAACATTGTGGTTCGCTTCACCAGCACTACCAAGGAGAACCAGTCTTTCGACTTTGAGAACGCGGTGAGCGTCTATGATGCAGTAGAAGAGACCGTTCCCTTGCTCGTCAACCTGGGCGACTCGGTAACCAGTGGCGAATATCAAGTAAGTGTATTTGAGAAGGGCTTTGAGGAATATCCTTTTGCTCTCACACAGGGCGGAGGCACAGTGAATGTGCTGCCTCAAGCAGCGACTCCCGTCATGCGCCTCACCACAGCCGTGCAGTGGCGCAATGCCAACAATGAAGCGACCATCAACCAGGGCGACAACATCTATTTCGCCCTCGAATCACGCAACTACGGCAGCGCCGGCAATGTGGGAGCAATTCTCAACCTGGTCAATGTTGACGACCCAAGCAAGCGTTATATCTATCAGCAGAGCAATGCCACAGTGGAGAGCGGCGAGGCAAAGGTGTTCACCTTCTACCGCAAGTTGCCCGTTGACCCAGGCACTTACCGTGTTGTGGTGAGCTATGCTACCGACGATGGCCGCATCACCGACGATACCAACAACGACCTCTACCCCGTAGTTGTCACCGTGGGCGAGGCAAGCGACATCTACCTGAATGCTGTCTCTATCGACCTGCCCGACTATGTGGTCAAAGGTGAGAAACTCCTGGGCAGCGTGACCCTGAGCGCTCCAGCCGACCACAATGGATATGTGTATGTGCGCATGCGCCAGTACACCCTCACCAACGGCGGCATCCTCTACATGGGCAACCAGCAGATTGCCGCAGGCGAGGAACGCACCATCAACATCTCGAGCACCATCGACTTTGAGCCCGGACGCTACCTGATTATGGTGGAGGCGCGCCACGGAACGATATATGGAACAATAGGAGACTATGTGAACTGCTACAAGCTCATTGATGTTGTCACCGAGCCACCTGTTCAACCCATTGCTGGCGACGTGAACGGCGACGGCATAGTCACTGCCACCGATGTCACAGCGCTTTACAATTACATGCTCACAGGCGACACCACCGCAATTGTCAATGGCGACCAGAACAATGACGGAGCCATCACCGCGAGCGACGTGACAGTCGTCTACAACGTCATCCTGGGAAACTGAGACAACTGAGACTGAGTAAACCAAACGGCGAATTGTAAGAATTGAGCATAAGCTCAAAATTCATTTACAATTCGCCGTTTTTTTTTACTTTTTTAGAGAGTACTTTGTCCTTCGTAGTTCGTCCTTTCAGCTTATCATTCCCCAGTTGGTCTCGCGGGAGAAGAGGAATCGCATGTGGCGCTGGAGGAGTTGTCCGTCGGGGGTGGTGAGGTCGAAGTCGTTGTCGAGGATGCGCTGCGCCTCGTCGCGCGCTGCCTGGAGCACCATGCCGTCGCTGGCGAGATTGGCGATGCGCAGGTTAAAGGCGATGCCACTTTTTCAAAGTCAGGGGAAGCCTAATACCCCAACCCTCTATCGACGCTTGGGAGACTGACCAGATTAATTAGCAAGCAAAGAAGGAATTTGCAATGACTTTGAAGTGGATAGGCCAGTGTTTAATTAGTGAAAGAAAGGGAAATTAGAAATGGACGGCTGTTACCTCGGTCATTATGCCAAGTGGTTCTTCTGGTTCTTCTTCGTCTTGGGATTCTTCATGATGGTTGGCAGGGGACTCAAATATTTTTAACCATCTAATGTTTTCTTCATGGTTTGTGGGTTACATCTAGGGAACTATTAACCCACTGATTCTCGGTATTACTAATGGATATAAGTAGGATAAACATCATAGGAATCAATCTTGAAAAGACGGAAACTGAATGTGGTGGGGATAGGACTGGTTAAAGGAATCGAACCTTTACCTCCGAATAGGCATGCTACCAGCAACCAGTCTTTTTTGAGAAGGTTATCCAAAAGTTCGCTTCTTTCGGTTTCTCCCGTATGCTTCCTTAACGTCTTCATAGGCACCTAGGAGATCAATGTTTAGCTGAATCTCATTCGCAGAATTCGGTTGCTAAGAGTACTAAACCATATCTCCATTCAAGGTAAACAAACTTGTTACTAATTGGGATACGATCCACAATTTTTTAGCAACTTGAATCCACTTCTCCGATTCAAGCTACTTTCTGAGAATTTTATTTTTCATACAAATAACTTGATTTATGACCATAGCTAATCAGGCGAAGCATAGGTCGATTAGTTGCCTGTTTGAATAGTTTCTATTCGCATATTATCATGCACACGCATTTGCTTGCGAGTTCTACCTGTTGAGGCAAAGACTTGCCAGACAACAAATTAGTTTGTGGGTAACTAATAGATATAGGAAGCATATCCACAAGATTTCTTACATAACTTGCTTTTATAGCATATCCTGCATTTTCTGCTAAACCATGTTTTGCCTGTACTACGCCAATTAGGTTGCCATTATTGTCAAAGAGTGGACCACCACTATTTCCGGGTTGCATTGGAGCCGAAATCTGATATTGCGCGATATTACCATCAAATCCTGATTTTGAACTAATAATACCGTTGGTTAGTTTTATGTCTTCTCCCATTGTGTTAGTTAAAGGGTAACCCAATATCCAACAATTCTCGCCGATACTAGATGCGGAAAACTTGAATGTATAAGGAATGCTTATTATAGCAGAGAAAGAGTCCGTGATTTTGATTATAGCCAAATCGTTCTGTTTGTCACAGACTTCAACCCTAGCATTATATGTTGCATTATGATTTCCATTTACACTGGTGACCTTTATTGTTTTTGCGCCATCGATAACATGCTGATTAGTTATAATATAACCAGATTTTGTAAGAAAGAAACCAGTCCCAGACCATTTGCTGCCTGATTGGTGCGCACTACTGTTGCTAGAAGAATTAGAAGCAGACTCCTTTGGATATAATTTATACCATGTTATCTTAGATTGTGTACCATAATCATTTATGGTTCGAGTAAATGAGGCGATATTAAATCCTTCTCTATATATAAAATAGTTTTCTGCTCCAGCAGCTGCTCCATTGTTATAATATTTTGAGTAATACTTCATTGAATATAAAGATTCAGAGCTTCCGTCAAAGATAAATGCTTGTATTTCACCTGTACTCCACCATCGAGAAGAATGTTCAAGTACAACGACTCTATATTTACTATTCTGCCTACGTCCATTTTCGACATCCTTCTCAACGGCATATTTGCAGCCTTCTGTTGATTGCCATATTCCTTCGATAGGATCCAAACTGCTACTGTTGCTATCCAGATAGTATTTTGCAGTAGACTCTGTATAACCGCTAACCTTCCAGTATTGCTGAGAAAATGCGGTTAACGCATTCTGCAACACTAACATTAAAATAAGAAGTCTCATTGCTTTCATATTATATTTCTTTATCTGTTATACTACTTTTCGACCTTTTGGGGTGTGCCCAATACCCATAATAAATGGCGCAGACCGCCACCATAATCCTGCCAGGCTTACCACAGCCTCCAATCATCTACGGGGAAGTCTGCGCCTATGGCGCGACTTCACGATGATTGGTATTTGCTCTTCTAATCCTTTCGGTGTGGTAATTTGGCAGGATGTGAGCAATATGTCTTGCAAAGATGGCTATAGCCATAATGCGTTGCAAAGGTACATATAATTCTCCAATTGGCCTAACTTTTTACCCCACATGATTGTATTTTTAGAAAAATTTGCTTAAATTGCGGGCGTATTGAGGGTTTCATGCTTGATTCTCGATAAAAAGTAGTACCTTTGCAAGCAAATAGGCAATTGTTATTTGATATGGATTTGAATAGTCTGATAGCGGAATGTACCGCATACGACTTCAAGGTAATGCTAGTTTGGGGAACCTAACATTCCCAGAATCCTTAAAGTCCATTGGTAATTATGCTTTTGCCAATACGTTATGGACAGAGTTGTTAATACCTAATACTCTTAATTCAATAGGCTTTTATGCATTTAAAGAATGTACGAGTTTGCAGTCTATAGTTATTGAAGATGGAACAAATTATTTATCATTGAAATCTAATACTATAACAGGAGATTATGGTAGCCCGTTTATTGGTTGTCCTATCAATTCTGTATATATGGGTCGTAACATTTGGCATGGTGATCAATCTTATTATTTAACTTACGATGACTCTCCATTCCATGCAATGGAAACCCTCACAAAACTTAAGATTGGCAATCAAGTTACTGCTATTCATCCCTACACTTTTGCTGGTTGCACTGGGCTAAAGTCGGTTGTTATACCTGACAATATCCAAAGTCTTCGTTTTGCAGCTTTCAGTGGTTGCTCTGGGTTAGAACTGATATATTTGGAACTGGTCTGACCAAAATTGAGGATTCTGCATTTAATAATTGTAGTCTCACAACAGTATATAATGCTAGTCCCATTCCTGCATCTATCACAATCAACTATACTAATCCATTCTCAAATTACACACTTGATAATGGCATGTTATATGTGCCAATCGGAACAAAATCAGCTTATCAGTCTGCTCTTTATTGGAAAGATTTTAAAAACATTGAAGAGTTCAGCGAGTTTAACGAAGAACTGATTAACTATGTTATGTGGCAGAGTATAGTGCAATTGAAGATGTTGTTGTAGATAAATCACAACCATCTAATAATATAGGAATATACACCATTGATGGCCGATTCCTAGGTAATAAAGATAAAACCTCTTTGTCGCCAGGCATCTATATTATAAATGGAAGCAAAGTGGTTGTGAAATAGTCAATTGAAAATTGTTTATCAATGACAAATTAACCTAGCGAGTCGAGAGTTTAACATTCTTGGCTCGCTATTTTTTTGGTTATTGATTAACCAAGAGACATTTAAATCATAAATTGTATGTTAGTTTGAAAGACTAACTTATCATTCCCCAGTTGGTCTCGCGGGAGAAGAGGAACCGCATGTGGCGCTGGAGGAGTTGTCCGTCGGGGGTGGTGAGGTCGAAGTCGTTGTCGAGG
>ONIY01000077.1 GCA_900318065.1 uncultured Prevotellaceae bacterium | reverse complement strand
GGGTCCCACCTCTTCCCATTCCGAACAGAGAAGTTAAGCCTCACCACGCCGATGGTACTGCGAAAGTGGGAGAGTAGGTAATCGCCCCCTAACGGAGAGTTCGAGGAGAAATCCCCGGGCTCTCTTTTTTTATATCTCTTTCCCTTTTTCCTTTCCCTTTTTTTCTTTTCCCTTTTTCCCTTCCCCTTTTTTCTTTTTTCCTTTTCCCCCTGCGCTGTGATACAGCGCAGCACCGGACTGAGGACACAGCGCACAGCACCGAACCGAGGATACAACGCAGCACCGAACCGGGGACACAGCGTGGCACTGAACTGAGGAAGCAGCGAGGTACAGGACTCATGGCGCAGCATAGTGCCGAACTGGCACCTGCCTGGTGGTGTTTTGGTGCTGCTTGGTTGCGTGTTGAAGTGTAAAAAAGTATTTTTTTACAAAAAAAATGCTCAAAATTTTTTAAATTCACATACTTTTGTTAATTTTGCATCGTTAAGTTAAAATAAGGGCATTTGTTAACACTTTGGAGGTGTTTTCTAGTTGCTTTAGGTTAATATTTAAGATAGCGGAGACACAAAAACTATGAAGAAATCCACCATTTGGCTCTTGACTGCAGTCATGGCAATTGCCGTGCTGGGATTGCTTTTTGTGCAAATCATGTATATGGAAAACATGGTCAAGATGCGCAACGAGCAGTTCAGCGAGGTGGTGATGCGCAGTTTGTATAATGTGGCCAGCAACCTTGAGCGGGACGAGACGAAACACTTTCTGGATCAAGACCTTAACGAGGCTCAGCGTTCGCTTGTTCCCTTCAGCGCCAGCAGCACGTTTGCCGACGCCGACATGCCTGCTGTGCTCCAGCGCGACTCGGCGGGCAAGAGCTCGTTTGGCTCCGATCGCAACACGATAGGGGAGAACACTCTGCCCTTTGGGTTGAACACCAATAAGAGCAGGCAAGAAATCCTCAAGGGCCAGTATCTGTATCAAAAAGGACTCTTGAACGAGGTGATCCTAAACATTCTCAACCATGCCAGCGACCGCCCCATCACCGAGCGTGCCGACTCGGTGACCGTTAAGCAGTATATCGAGCAGGAGTTGCAGAGCAATGGCCTGAACATGCCGTTTGAGTTTGCCGTTCAGTATCCATCTAACAGTTTTGCCTATTCCACCAGTGGCTACAAGGAGGCAAGCGAGAACAAGGGCGTGTATTCTCAAATCCTGTTCCCCAACGACCCCAATGGCAATTTCCACACACTCAATGTGGTGTTCCCCACCAAGAGCGACTACATCTTCTCCTCAATCAAATTCATGTTGCCCTCGTTTGCGTTCACTTTCCTGCTCATGGCGGTGTTTATCTACACCATCATCCTGGCTTTCCGCCAGAAGAAGCTGAGTGAGATAAAGAACGACTTCATCAACAACATGACCCATGAGTTCAAGACCCCAATCTCCTCGATCTCGCTTGCGGCACAAATGCTCAACGATGAGGCGGTGACCAAGAGCCCACTGCTGCTCAAGCAGGCAGCAACGGTCATCAACGACGAGACCAAGCGCCTGCGCTTCCAGGTGGAGAAAGTGCTGCAAATGTCGAT
Organism: uncultured Prevotellaceae bacterium; assembly: GCA_900318065.1. Taxonomy (GTDB): domain Bacteria; phylum Bacteroidota; class Bacteroidia; order Bacteroidales; family Muribaculaceae; genus Sodaliphilus. The sequence continues at coordinate 5,481 of ONIY01000077.1, read as the reverse complement.
GTTTGACCGCACGAGTGCCACTATGAAGCTGCAAGAGGTGGATGCCGATGCCGTGATCTATAGCGTTGTCAACACCTACAAGCTCAAGGTTGACAAGTTTGGAGGCACCATCACTGCCAATCTCAAAAGCGACGACCCCATCGTCAACGTTGACGAGATGCATTTCACCAATGTCATATTCAATCTGCTTGACAATGCCATCAAGTACCGCCGTGAGGACGTTGAGCCCGAGCTCGTTGTCTCAAGTTTCAACCCCGACGACGACCATATCACCATCACCGTCGAAGACAACGGCATAGGCATCAAGCGCGAGGATTTGAAAAAGATTTTTGAGAAGTTCTACCGCGTCTCCACAGGCAACCGCCACGACGTGAAAGGATTTGGACTGGGCCTTGCCTATGTCCACAAGATGATAACCCTCTTCAACGGCACCATCAAGGCCGAGAGCGAAGTGGGTAAAGGTTCGAAATTCATTATTACATTACCATTATTAAAATAAGAAAAAACACTATGGACGAAAAATTGCGTATTCTGTTATGCGAAGATGATGAGAATCTTGGCATGTTATTGAGAGAGTATCTACAGGCTAAGGGCTATAACGCCGAGCTCTTTGCCGACGGCGAGAGTGGATACAAGGCCTTCCTTAAGGGCAAGTACGACATTTGCGTGCTCGATATCATGATGCCCAAAAAAGACGGTTTCCAGCTGGCTCAGGAAATTCGCACCATCAACAGCGAGGTGCCTGTAATCTTCCTCACTGCCAAGACCTTGAAGGAGGATATCCTCGAAGGCTTCAAGATAGGTGCCGACGATTATATCACCAAGCCATTCTCGATGGAGGAGCTGGTAATGCGCATCGATGCCATCATGCGCCGCGTCAAGGGCAAGAAAGGCAAGGAAATCACCATGTACAAGATTGGTAAGTTCACCTTCGACACTCAGAAACAGGTGCTCATCATCGACGACATGTCTACCAAGCTCACCACCAAGGAGAGCGAGCTGCTGAGCCTGCTGTGCGCCCATGTTAACGAAATCCTCGAGCGCAACTTCGCTCTGAAGACCATCTGGATCGACGACAACTACTTCAACGCCCGCAGTATGGATGTCTACATCACCAAGCTGCGCAAGCACCTCAAGGCCGACCCATCAATCGAGATCATCAACATCCATGGCAAGGGCTACAAGCTCATCGCTCCCGAGCCCGAGGAGAAGTGATGCTCAATAGTGGGGAGCCGTGATTGCCCCCAGGCAAAGCCTTGTTGAATGGAGGTGGCTGTGCGATGCCGCCCTCATGAATCAACTCACAAAAAATGCAACATCAACCTCAGAGTGGTGTTGCATTTTTCATCTATATTGTGTAACTTTGCCATTTCAAAACAGCAATCAAGCATTAGCATGAACATCCTTTATCGAATATATCATTACTGCATAGCAGCGCCTATACTTTTGGTGATCACCATCATCACTTGCTTTATAACTATAGTGGGATGCCTCTTCAACCGCGACTATTGGGGTTACTTTCCGGCAAAGTGGTGGGCGCGATGCATGTGCTTCTTCTTTGGCGTGAAGGTGAAAGTTGAGAACCGCCACCTCATCGACCGCAACGAGGCCTATGTGTTTGTCGCCAACCATCAGGGCGCCTACGACATTTTCTCTATCTATGGATACCTGGGCCACAACTTCAAGTGGCTCATGCGCAAGGGCTTGAACAACTTCCCGCTGGTGGGATGGGCTTGCCAGATGGCAGGACACGTCATGGTCGACAACCACTCGGCACGCGGCATCATCAAGACCATGACCGATGCCAAGAAGCGACTGCAGAAGGGCATGTCGATAGTCGTCTTCCCTGAGGGACGCCGCACCGACGACGGCCACATCCAGCCCTTCAAGCACGGCGCCTTCAGGCTTGCCAAGGAGTTTGGCCTGCCCATCGTTCCCATCACCATCAACGGTTCCTATAAAGTGATGTCGCGCACGATGTTCCATGTGGAGCCCGGCACCATCACGCTCACTATTCACGAACCCATTCCTCCCGAGGACTTTGGCACCCTCCAGGAGCTCACCCAGAAGACATTTGATGCCATCACGTCGTCGCTCGAAGAAATTTAATACAACAAGAATATACAACCATAACACTACTAACATGACAAAAGTTCAATGCTTGATAATAGGCTCGGGCCCAGCGGGATATACCGCTGCAATATACACTGCGCGAGCCAACGTGAAAAACGTGCTTTTTGAGGGCCTGCAGCCTGGCGGCCAGTTGACAACCACTACTACCATTGAGAACTTCCCTGGATTTCCCTCAGGAATCGACGGCAACGACTTGATGATGAAGATGCGCGAGCAGGCGGTGAATGTGGGCGCCGATGTGCGCTCAGGATTCATCCAGAGCATCGACATGAGCAAGCGGCCCTTCGTCGCCACTCTCGACGGTGGCGAGACCATTGAGGCCGACACCGTGATTGTTGCCACGGGCGCCTCGGCAAAATATCTGGGCCTTGACGATGAGAAGAAATATGCTGGCCAGGGCGTCTCGGCGTGTGCCACATGCGACGGCTTCTTCTACCGCAAGAAGGTGGTTGCCGTGGTGGGTGGTGGCGACACTGCCTGCGAGGAGGCGCACTACCTGAGCAACTTGGCAAGCAAGGTCTATATGATAGTGCGCAAGGACTATCTGCGTGCCAGTGCAGCCATGCAGCAGCGTGTGAAGGAGAAAGACAACATCGAGATACTGTTCAACACCAACACCCTGGGACTCTTTGGCGACAATGGGGTGGAGGGTGCTCACCTCGTGAAATTTAAGGGGACCGACAAGGAGGAGAAATTTGACATCGCCATCGACGGATTCTTCCTTGCCATTGGGCACCAGCCTAACACCGCGTTCCTGGGCGGACAGCTCGAGCTTGACCCTCAGGGCTACATCGTGACAAGCAACGGCACCACCGCCACCAGCGTGGAGGGAGTGTTTGCCGCTGGCGACGTTGCCGACCCGCGTTACCGCCAGGCAGTGGCTGCTGCCGGCACCGGATGCCGCGCCGCGCTCGATGTGGAGAAATTCCTGGCGGCACTGTAGGAGTGGGTAAGAGCGGATAGGAGTGGATAAGAGTGGATAAGAGTGGATTGGAATAGTTCCTCTTCCCTCTTCCCCCTCCCCTCTCCCCTTTACAATATAAGATAATGGAAGCGTTGCAGCAGGCATTAATCGACTATGGTTATTGGGGCATGTTCCTGTCGGCAATTCTTGCTGGCAGCGTCGTTCCCTTTAGCAGTGAGGTGGTGATGCTCGGCCTCATGGCTGCCGGTCTCGACCGGTGGCCATTGATTATATGGGCCACGGTGGGCAACGTGCTGGGCGCATTGCTCACCTATTACATGGGCCGCCTGGGCCGTATCGACTGGATAGAGAAGTACTGCCACGTCAAGCGCGAGAAGCTCGACAAGATGCAGCAATGGCTGCAGGGGCGAGGTGCGTGGGTGGCCTTCTGGGGTTTCATCCCCATCTTTGGCAACGTGCTGCTCATAGCCCTGGGCCTGATGCGCTCCAACGTGCCCATCACCACCGCCTGCATGACAGCCGGCAAGTTCCTGCGCTACGTGCTACTTGCCTACGGCATCTCGCTCGCGCTGTGAGAAAACTAAATGAAGGGTGTTAATGCAGGATTTCCACGGCTGGGTCGTGGGCTATCTGGGCGGGATTGGTGCCCAGGGCGCCTTCGGGCACTGCCATATTATGCTTGGCAAAATGCTCTCGCCAGTAGTCCAGGATGCGTCCATCGCTGCCGTGAAACGACATGTTGACGAGCGGGAACAGCCGCTGGCCACGGCCGTTGACATAGCTCAGCTGAACGAGTTCGCTGCAGTAAATTTCTTGTGTGTCAATCATGTAAAGGTAGTCATAGGGTTTGCCAATGTGCTCCATGGCATTGCTCACGCTCTGGCTCGCGCCGCTGCGGTCGCGCAGCCTGCCCACGAGCATGCCGCCCTTGCTGCGGGTGCGTTCCACAAATTTCTCGTAGGGCGTGAGCACAACCCCCTCGTCAATAGCCTCCAGGGCATAGAGTTTCTCGCCCACCCATGTGGCAATAGCCACATGATAGATGGGTAGGGCAGTGGTGTCGTGCACTGTGGCCTGGCTGATTGCGAGCCCAGTGGTGGCACTGTAGGCAAAGAGCAGGTCGCCCTCAAGGATGCTCTCTTGGGCATTGGTCCACAAGGCACATGCCACAAATAATATTTTAAAAAGGTGTCTCATCGTTGTTATAACAAAAGCCCCTCCAAGACTTCTTCTCTTGCAGGGGCTTTCCAATTACGTCTACGCGGTGCAAATAAGAGTTATTACTTGCGAATGCCAAGCTCCTTCTTGGCAATGAGAGCGCGGTAGCGGCTGATGTCGGTGCGGATCAGGTAATCCAGCAGGCGACGACGCTTACCTACAAGCATCTTAAGTGCACGTTGAGTCGTATGATCTTTCTTGTTGACCTTCAAGTGCTCGGTCAGGTGGGCAATACGGTATGAGAATAATGCTATCTGGGCCTCGGGAGAACCAGTGTCAGTATTGCTTTTGCCGTAGGTGCCAAAGATCTCTTTTTTCTTCGCTTGATCTAAGTACATTGTGTTATAATTTTAAATTTGCGCAAAATTGCGGGGCAAAGGTACACAAAATTTCTGAACTGGCAATGATTTGACTGGATTTTTTTTGAAAATCTTCATTTTGTTTTTTTGTTTTTTTCGTTTTTTTTCGTTTTTCGCCATTTAAGGTGGCACGGTTATATCAAACGACTTGAAAAATAGAAAAAAATTATCAAAAGACCAGAAACGATAGTCATGCATTTTTTCTCCGTGTAATTTATGATTAACTGCCCGCTAATTTATCGAAAATTTCAAGGTTGCTTTGCTCAATTATAATTTTGAATTATGTTAGATTTCTCGCCGTTAGGCGGCTCTCTATAGCTTGGTGGGGGTGTTGCAGTGAGTCTAATGACTGATTGCGCAAGAAATGTTTGTATGTCTAAAAAAAACTGATTATATTTGTATGCCGATATGCGGAGACTGTTATACATATTACTCACGGCAGTGGCTCTCACCCTTGTGATGGGCTGCAGTCGCAGTGTGGACAAGCGGCTGGTTCTTGCCGACACGCTCATGTGGACCGCACCCGACAGCTCGCTCAAAATCCTAACAGCCATCAACCGCGACTTACTCCAGGATAAAGAGAACCTGGCCTACCACGCCCTGCTTCTCACACAGGCACAGTTCCGATGCAACGGCAACTGCGACAGCGACACATTGATAAACCTTGCCATCAGCCACTACAGCGACAACCACAACCGAGAGCACTACACTCGCTCATTAATGTACAAAGGGGCTTTCGACGAAGTCCATGACAATCCAGTCGAGGCCATCAAATGGTACAAGCGCGCCGAAGACAACGCCGACACTACCGACTACCGCAACCTCGCGCAAATCAACTTGCGCATG
>ONIY01000040.1 GCA_900318065.1 uncultured Prevotellaceae bacterium | reverse complement strand
TAAGAAATCAACCTGGCATTCTTCGTATTATATTAACATTTTGTTTGCTTTTGGCGGACTTCGTCCGCAACGATGCTGCAAACTTAATGTTACACAAAGTCCAGCCTCCGGCTGCATTGACGCTGCGACATCGTCTCGGCAAGCTAAAGGTCAGCCTCCGGCTGCATTGACTCAGTTTCACATTTTTGCAACAGCCACCGCTTCGAGCGTGGTAATGTAGCCATGTGTGGAGTGTGGACACAGCAGGCTGTGTCCTTACAGTTGGTATTGCTGTGTCCTTACAGTTGGTATTATAATTTTGCTAAAAAAACAGCACCCTTAATGAGGTGCTGTTTTTTTAGAATTTTGAGTGCCTCGTTATCTCTTCCTTGTTTGGATTTGGAAGTTGCTCACGGTGTAGAGCTGGTCGCCGTTAGAGAAGCTGATGGCGAAGTCGGCAACACCGTTCTTGAGTTTGTTGGTTGCTACCACCTCGGCTTGATAGCGCACTGCGCGACCTGGGCCAAGCTCGCTCACGATGGCAGTAGGGGAGAGGTAGATTTGCTTCGTCCCCGACACTGTGATCACTGGAGCGATGTCATAGACATAGTCGTTGCCCATGTTGCGGATATCGAAAATGAGCTTTGCGTGCTCGCCAGCATCGATGCAGTTGTTCTCGTAGTTCTCAACAAGGCGAATGTTCTCGATGTTGATGTCGGCATAGGGGCTGTAGGAATTGTTCTGGCGATAGTCGTCGTAGTCATAGCCATTGTAGTAGTCGCTGGTGCGGTTCTCCTTCTTTACCTTAGGAGCGGTGGCAGCAGCACCCACGGCGCCTCCCACTACCATACCAGCCAGGCGGCCCACATTGCTACCGCGCCATCCACCCGAGACAGCACCAATAGCCGAGCCAAACATGCCACCCAATGAAGCGCCAGTGGCGACGCCATAGAACTGGCCAGCCGACTCGCATCCACTCATCATTATCAAAACAGCACTCAATGCTGCAATAATTGTCTTCTTCATAATATATAAATTAATGTGTTTTACTTTTCGACCGCTAAAGTAGTAAATATCGCGTTTTGCGCCAAATAATTTAGACAAACAAAACAAAAAAAACACCAAAAAGTTGTTTTTCATCGACTTTTAGTCGGTAATGAGACACAAAAATACTGGTTTGGTTTAAATTGGGTGCATAATTTAATGGCAGTAGGCTGCAGGAAACTTGCCTTAGCTTGTGCTCGCATTGAGCTCGCATTGTAACTTTAAATGAAAAAAATAATTGCTAAGTTTTGTTACTATGGCCATTTTTTAGTAATTTTACACGCTCAAATTGTGGGGGTGACCATGAAATGATGCACTAATTATCTATAACATAGACAATTCTAATCAAATCTATATAAAGTATATGAAAAAAATCCTTACCGCATTAACAATGTTGATGCTCCCGGTTTCGCTCATGGCTAGTGAGGCCGATTTGGTAATGCCCAATGGATTTGCCGACAATGCTGGCGTTCTCTATTGGGGATTTTTGATTGTGATTTTAGGTCTGCTGTTTGGCCTGTGGCAATTCAGCAAGGTGCGCAAACTCAAAGCTCACAGCTCGATGCTCGAGATTGGAAACGTGATTTTCAAGACATGCTCCACCTATCTCAAGCAGCAAGGCAAGTTCCTGGGCATCCTGTTCCTCTTCATTGGCGCTGCCATCGCTCTCTACTTTGGCGTGCTTGAGGGAATGGAGATAAGCTCAGTGCTGCTCATCCTGGCTTGGACCATCGTGGGTATCCTGGGTTCTTATGCCGTGGCTTGGTTTGGCGTGCGCATGAACACCCTTGCCAACGCCCGCATGGCATTTGCCTCGCTTCGCCGTCGCCCTCTCGACCTGCTGAACATTCCATTGTCGGCTGGTATGAGCATTGGCGTGGTGCTCATTTGCGTTGAGCTGCTGCTGATGCTTGTCATTCTCATGTTTATGCCCGAGAACCTGGCTGGCAGCTGCTTCATTGGCTTCGCCATTGGTGATTGCCGACATTGGCAGCGACCTGATGAAGGTGGTGTTCAAGATTGGCGAGGACGACCCACGCAACCCTGGCGTGATTGCCGACTGTACTGGCGACAACGCTGGCGACTCGATTGGCCCGACTGCCGACGGTTTTGAGACCTATGGCGTTACTGGTGTAGCACTCGTGTCGTTCATCCTGCTTGCTGTGCCACAGGAGTATCAAATTCCATTGCTGGTTTGGATCTTTGTAATGCGCATCCTGGGTGTTGTGACCTCGGTGCTCTCTTATTACATCAACGGCGCGCTGTCGAAGGCTAAGTACAACAAGGCCGACGACCTCGACTTTGAGAAACCCCTCACCAGCCTGGTGTGGATTACTTCTATATTCTCGATTATTGCCACCTTTGCTGCCAGCTACTTCCTGCTCAAGGACCTGGGCAACAACTGGTGGATAGGTCTTGCGACCATTATCTCGTGCGGTACGCTGGGCGCAGCGCTCATCCCCGAGATCACCAAGCTGTTCACCTCGCCCACTTCAACCCACGTGAAGGAAGTTGTGGAGACCTCTCGTCAGGGTGGTGCCTCGCTCAACATCCTCTCGGGTCTTGTGTCGGGTAACTTTGGTGGTTTCTGGACTGGTATGGTGTTCTTCGTGCTCATGCTCATCGCCTACCTCGCTTCTACCGAGTTTGCAATGACCGACCTCCTGGGCCCGTACTTCTCAATCTTTGCCTTTGGTCTTGTGGCCTTTGGTATGCTGGGCATGGGTCCTGTGACTATCGCTGTCGACAGCTACGGTCCTGTTACCGACAATGCTCAATCGGTTTATGAGCTCTCGCTCATCGAGGACGACATCGAGAAGGCTAAGACCGACATCGAGGGCGAGTTTGGCTTCACCCCCGACTTTGAGAAGGCTAAATACTATCTTGAGGCCAACGATGGCGCCGGCAACACATTCAAGGCTACTGCCAAGCCAGTGCTCATTGGTACTGCCGTGGCAGGTGCCACAACCATGATCTTCTCGCTCATCCTCATGATCCAGAAGACTCTTAACGTTGACCCAGCCGGCATCCTCAACCTGCTCAACCCCTACTCAATCCTTGGATTCATCCTGGGTGGTTGTGTTGTGTTCTGGTTCACTGGTTCGTCGATGCAAGCCGTTACCACTGGTGCCAACCGTGCCGTCGACTTCATCAAGAACAACATCAAGCTCGATGCCAACGCCCCCAAGAAGGCCGACATCAGCAAGAGCCAAGAGGTGGTGCGCATCTGCACCGAGTATGCTCAGAAGGGTATGCTCAACATCTTCATCGCCATCTTCTGCTTCGCTCTGGGCTTTGCATGCCTCTCGTCGCCAAGCAGCATTGGTGGCAACAACGCCGTTTGCCTCTTCGTTAGCTACCTGATCTCGATTGCCGTGTTTGGACTCTTCCAGGCAGTGTTTATGGCCAACGCCGGTGGCGCTTGGGACAACGCCAAGAAGGTGGTAGAGGTCGACCTCAAGGCCAAGGGCACTGAGCTGCACGACGCCAGCGTGGTGGGCGACACCGTGGGCGACCCATTCAAGGACACCAGCTCGGTGGCTCTGAACCCCATCATCAAGTTCACCACACTCTTTGGTGTGCTCGCAATGGAGATTGCCATCAGCGAGAGCTTCCGCGACATGGCTCCCTACTTTGGTATAGCCTTCGTGCTCATAGCACTCTACTTCGTGTACCGCTCATTCTACAAGATGAAATCGTTCTAATCGCTGGATTAGACACATCACAACAACAAAACTCCCTGCCGCCATCACCCGCGACAGGGAGTTTTTTTAGATAATTAGGCCAAAAAGCAATAATCATAAACACAATTATTGTAAATACAATAATCATAAATACAATAATTGTGATTACAACAAAAAACTGATGGGGTTGCTTGGTGCCTATGTGGCGTGAGGAGTGAGCACACCAACTCACAAACGGGTCTCGTGGAATGTGACATTTTGGGGTATTTTTTGTAAAAATGCCATTTTTTTGCCCATTTGAAAGTGTTATAAGAAAAGTTTTCACTATATTTGTTGTTTGATTTAATAGGTGAAAATAATATTCTCATGAAACACTTGAAAACCATTGTATTTGCGCTCCTGGTAGTGCTTGTGGCATCGAACTGGAGCTGCGCCGACGCGCGAGTGCGCAACCGTGTGCACCGCAACAATCGTCCACGCATGGCGGCAGTAGTGGTGGGCGCTGAGCGCACTGGCGAGTACCTGAAGCTGCTCAAGGGCAAGCGCATAGCACTGCTGAGCAACCAGACGGGCGTTGTGGGCGCCAAGCATGACAAACACACACTGGACCTGATGCTGGAGAAGGGCCTGAACGTTACCACCATCTTCTCGCCCGAGCATGGCTTCCGTGGCAAGGCCGACGCCGGCGAGCACGTGAGCAGCAGCGTCGACGAGAAGACGGGAATCCCCATCGCCTCGCTCTACGAGGGCAAGAGCCGCATGCCTTCTAAGGAAACCATGGACCGCTTCGACGTGATAGTGACCGACATCCAAGACGTGGGACTGCGGTTCTACACCTATTATATTACTATGGTCAACATGATGGACGCCGCGGCTGCCTACGACAAGGAGTTTGTGGTCTTCGACCGCCCCAACCCCAACGGCATGACTGTAGACGGTCCCATCCTCGACATGAACCTCAAGAGTGGAGTGGGGTGGCTGCCCATCACCACCGTCCACGGCATGACAATGGGCGAGATTGCGTTGATGACCAACGGCGAGGGCTGGCTTAACAGCGGCAAGAAGGTGAAACTCACCGTCATCCCGTGCAAGAACTACACCCACAAGACACGCTACCAGCTGCCCGTGGCACCATCGCCCAACCTGCCAAACATGCTCTCGATATATCTGTATCCCTCCACTTGCTACTTTGAGGGCACACCAGTGAGCCTGGGTCGTGGCACCGACTGGCCTTTCCAGGTCTATGGCCACCCCGACATGAAGGGTTACAACTTCTCGTTCACTCCCAAGAGTCGCCCTGGCGCCAAGACCCCGCCACAAATGGACAAACTGTGCCACGGCGTGGACCTCCACAACCTCAAGGCCGAGGACGTGATAGCGCAGGGCATGAACCTGGAATATGTGATTGATGCCTACCGCAACCTGAACATTGGCGACAAGTTCTTCACTTCGTTCTTCGACAAACTCGCTGGCCGCACCTACATCCGCGAGATGATACAAGCCGGCAAGAGCGCAAGCGAGATAAGAGCCATGTGGCAAGACGACGTGGCAAAATTCAAAAAACAACGCCGCCCCTACCTCCTCTATCCCGAATAAAATCACGGCCCCCGATCCCCGATCCCCGATCTCCCATCCCCCATCCCCGATTCACCCGCGCCGCAGGCGCAACTTAACACTTAATTCGTTCCACTTTCCACATAATTCGTTCCCCGCGCCGCAGGCGCAACTTAACACTTAACACTTATAACTTAACACTTAATATGACTACCCCCTGGATTGTTCTTGCCACAATAGTTGGCTATTTCATCTTACTTTTCATCATCTCGTGGCTTGCCTCTCGCAAGGCCGACACCAACACCGCTCTCACTGGCGGACGCCAAGCGCCCTGGTTCATCGTGGCTATTGCCATGATAGGCGCGCCCATCTCGGGCGTGACATTCATCTCGGTGCCTGGCTATGTGGTGGGGTCGAGCTACAGCTACATGCAGATGGTGCTGGGCTTCGCCGTGGGCTACTTTGTTATCGCCTACGTGCTCATGCCCCTGTTTTTCAAGCGCAACCTGGTGTCGATATATGGATATCTCGAGGAGCGCTTTGGAGGCAAAACCCACAAGACCGGTGCCTGGTTCTTCTTCATCAGCAAGATGCTGGGAGCGGCAGTGCGCTTCCTGGTGGTGTGCGTCACACTGCAGATGCTGGTGTTTGAGCCACTGCACATCCCCTTCATCTTCAATGTTATTGTCACCATTGCCCTCATCTTCCTCTACACCTTGCAGGGTGGAGTGAAGACAGTGATATGGACCGACACCCTCAAGTCGTTGTGCCTTATCCTCTCGGTGGTGCTGTGCATCGTCTTTGTCGCCAAGGCGCTGGGCTACGGTGCCAGCGACATGGTGAAGGCGATTGCCAGCGACGACTCGTCGCGCATCTTCTTCTTCGACAATCCCAAGGAGGATACCTACTTCTGGAAACAATTCATTGCCGGAATTTTCATGGTCATAGCCATGACGGGCCTTGACCAGGACTTGATGCAGCGCACCCTCGCCAGCAAGAATGTGGCAGAGTCGAAGAAAGGATTGATAGTGAGTGGTATCACACAAATCTTTGTGGTGGCGCTTTTCCTCGTGCTGGGTACTATGCTCGTGCTCTACACGCGCAACTCGGGGATGGCGATGCCCGACAAGAATGACGCCCTCTTTGGCATGGTGGCGCAAGACAGCTCAATGCCCGTGATAATGCTCATCCTCTTTGTGCTGGGACTCATCGCTGCCGGATACTCGGCTGCCGGCTCGGCACTCACGGCATTGACCACCTCTTTCACCGTCGACATCCTGGGTAGCGACAAGAAGCAGGACGATGCAAGCCTGGGACGCACGCGCCGCATGGTGCACATAGGCATGGCAGTGGTCATGGGCGTCATCATCTATGTGTTCTACCTGCTCAACAACGACAGTGCCATCAAGATGGTATACTCCATTGCCAGCTACACCTACGGACCCATCCTTGGCCTCTTTGCCTACGGCATGATGTGCAAGACAGGCGTGAAGGACAAGATGGTGCCCATCGTGTGCATTGCAGCACCCATCCTGAGCTGGGTAATCCAGTGGTGGCTCAAGCAGCAGTTTGACTACACAATTGGCTTTGAGCTCCTGCTGCTCAACGCCGCATTAACGATGATAGGACTGTTCATCTTCAAGAAGAAAGCATAATGGCTAAGAACTTAATGGCCAAATACATTTGGATGGTCGACACCATTGAGCGGCATGGCACGATAACGCGCAAGCGGCTCAGCGACTTGTGGAGTCAGTCGCCCTTTGGCAACGGCACTCCTCTTGCTCGACGCACCTTCTATAACTATCGTGCTGGCATTGCCGACTCGCTGGGCATCGACATTGAGATAAACAAAGTGACCAACGAATACTATATCGCCTGCGACGGTACCGACACCGCCAGCAAGCGACAGCAGTGGCTGCTCGACTCAATGTCGATTAGCGGCATGGTGAGCAGTTCGAGCGACCTCTCGAGCCGCATCCTGCTCGAGCGGGTGCCTTCGGCGCGCGAGTTCCTGCCCATTATCATCGATGCCATGCGCCTTAACCACCGCATCAAGTTCAGCTATAAGAGCTACCGGCGCGTCAACCGTCAGCACGGTATTGTGCTCGAGCCCTATTTCGTGAAGATTTTCAGCCAGTTGTGGTATGTGATAGGCTATAACATTGCCGACAAGAAAATCAAGACCTATTCGCTCGACCGCATGACAAATGTCAATATCACCGGCGACACCTTTGAGATGCCCAAGGGCTTTGAGCCCAGCGAGTTCTTTGCCGACTGCTACGGCATTACCACTAATCAGGATGAGCCCAAGCGCATCGTCATCAAGGCAGAGGCCACCCAGGCCAAGTACCTGAGGGCGTTGCCGCTGCATCCGTCGCAACAGGAAGAACTGCACGACGACTACTCAATCTTCCGCTACAAGATGCGCAACACCTACGACCTGCGCGAGCGACTGCTCTCTCATGGCAGCAGCATCGAGGTGCTGGAACCACCAGAGCTAAAGGCGCAGATTGTTGACGAGATGAAAAAAGCTCTCGAAAATTATAAAAAAACATGATGTTAACATAAATTCACTTTGATGGGCAATATTTTTGCCCACCGGGGATATTAACTTTGCAACATCAAAAAAACTTCGTTTTAAGTGTTAAGTGTAAAGTGTTAAGTTTTAAGTGGCTGCGAAATAAACTAGATATCTAGAACTACTAGAAATTCTAGAAACACTAGAACCTCTAGAAAAAACAAATCAACTACTCAACTATTCAACTATTTTACTGATAACTGACAACTGATAACTTATAATTATGAAAATTGGAGACAAAATTCCCGAGATACTGGGACAAGATGCTCAGGGCAACGTGATTAAGGCGAGCGACTTTGCCGGCAAGAAACTTGTGATTTATTTCTACCCCAAGGACAACACGCCAGGATGCACTGCCGAGGCATGCAGCCTGAGCGAGGGCTACGGCAAGCTCATGAAGGCGGGACTCGCTCTCGTGGGAGTGAGCAAGGACAGCGCTGCTTCTCACCAGAAGTTTGCCGCAAAGCACAATCTGCCTTTCCCCTTGATTGCCGACGTTGACTTGACGCTGAACCAGGCCTTTGGCGTGTGGCAAGAGAAGAAGATGGCTGGACGCACCTACATGGGCACCGTTCGCACCACATTCATCGCCGATGAGCAGGGCACCATCATCCACATCATCAACAAGGTGAACACCAAGGACAGTGCCAACCAAATCCTTGAAGCACTGCAAGCACTTTAGAGAATGGAAAAATAACTAAACAACTAAATAACAGTAAGAAAATGAACGACGAAATTTTAAACGAAGCCCAGGAGGCTATGGAGCAGCCACAGCGCATGGCTCCCTCGCCCGAGAAGCTTAAAGCGCTTCAAGTGGCAATGGACAAGATTGACAAGACCTATGGTCGCGGCTCTATCATGAAGCTGGGCGACGACCACATCGAGAACGTGGAGGTGATTCCCAGCGGTTCGATTGGACTCAACTACGCCCTGGGCGTGGGAGGATATCCACGTGGACGCATCATCGAGATCTACGGCCCCGAGTCGAGTGGTAAGACCACGCTCGCCATCCATGCTATTGCCGAGGCACAGAAGGCTGGTGGCATTGCTGCCATCATCGATGCCGAGCACGCTTTCGACCGCTTCTATGCCGAGTCGCTGGGTGTCGACGTCAACAACCTGTGGATTGCTCAGCCCGACAACGGCGAGCAGGCGCTCGAAATCGCCGACCAGCTGATCCGCTCATCGGCGGTCGACATCGTGGTGATTGACTCGGTAGCAGCACTCACTCCCAAGGCTGAGATCGAGGGCGAGATGGGAGAGAGCAAGATGGGACTGCAGGCACGACTCATGTCGCAGGCGCTGCGCAAGCTCACTGCCACCATCTCTAAGACCAACACCACCTGCATCTTCATCAACCAGTTGCGTGAGAAGCTGGGAGTGATGTTTGGCAACCCCGAGACCACCACTGGCGGCAATGCGCTCAAGTTCTATGCCTCGGTGCGCATCGACATCCGTCGCATTGGCCAGCTCAAGGATGGCGACCAGGTGATTGGTAACCTCACTCGCGTGAAGGTGGTGAAGAACAAGGTGGCACCTCCCTTCCGCAAGGCAGAGTTTGAGATTCTCTTTGGCAAGGGCATCTCTCGCACAGGCGAGATTGTTGACCTGGGCATACAGTTTGGCATCATCAACAAGAGCGGTGCATGGCTGTCCTACGAGGGCAGCAAGTTCCAGGGACGCGACAACGCCAAGCAGCTGCTGGAGGACAATCCCGAGCTCGCCGAAGAACTAGAAGCAAAAATCTTTGAAGCCATGAAAAACCCTCCCGCAAAGAAGAAATAACCGTCTTGCTTTGCACTAACTGAACGTTTCGAAACACCAAATGCGGTGCGAGCCTCGATTGAAAGGCTGCGCACCGCATTTATGTTAGGTGCTTATTAGTGGCCGATATAGGCCACTAATAAGTAACGCTGTTTTAGCGCACGGTCTTGGTGGTTGAGTGGGTACCGTCGGTGTAGGTGGTAACCTCGATGTTCACGCCCTGGAATGGGGTAGCGCTCTCAACACCTGCGAGGTTGACATACTTCTTGCCAGCAACTTCCTTGCTCGAGGCAACGGTGCTGATGGCGGTGGGAGTGTCGTTAACCTGGAACTTGTCCATGCAGAAGTAGGCAGCGGTGTTCATGCCATAAGCGCCACTGTCGGTAGAGTTGAGGGTGAAGTAAACGCTCTCTACCTCGCCCAGGCTCGACAGGTCGAAGAATGTCCAGTCGTTGAGGGCTTGAAGTTGGCCATTGGTGAACTCCACGAGGTTGATGCTCACGCTCTTCTCGTTACCGTCGGCATCCACGCCATGTGCAGTGAGTTCAAAGTAGTCGCCTTCTTCAAAAGCGCGTCCAGAACCATCGCCATGCACACAGCCATAGTATGGCCAAGGGTGGTTGCAAACATACACGCCTGCGGGTTTGAATGTGGTGTTGCCGTCTTTGTCAACAAACTTCACCTGGTTGGTTGGATCCTCGCTCCATGAACCATAATAAGCCACAAGATAGGGTTTAGAGACATCGGCAGTCACTGTGCCATCCTCATTGATGACGCAGCCACCACCTGCCATGCAGCCACCGTAGGTAGTTGTCCAGTTGCCGTTGTAGTCGGTCTGATCACCACCGATAGCAGGGCAGAAGCCGTCCCAATAGTAGCCGCCCCATGATGAGCCTTCGCCGCCAATGAGGTGAGAGAGCATGAACTCGCCGTTTTCGTCGCCAAACTCCATCCATGTGTAGTCCACGTCGTTGTAGCATCCAGTCCAGATGCCATTGTCATTATACTCCAGTGTAGTGGGGTTCAAGGGCTTGCTCAGGTCAAGAGTGATAACCTCGGCCATAGCAGCCGATGCAGTCAGTGCGACTGCTGCAAAAAGTGTAAAAATTTTATTCATAAATAATTGTTGTTTAAATAGTTAATATAAAATATTAATTGTTTCCTAATAAAATGTTGTAAATCAGTGTGATGTCGGCGCTGGTGATGTTGTTGTCGCCATTGACGTCGCTGGTGCTCTCGAAGGTGGTGTCGCCACTGAGAAGGAAGTTGTAGACAGCGGTGACGTCGGCAGCGGTCACGTTGCCGTCGCCGTTAACGTCGCAAGGTTCGGGCTCGGGCACAGCATCGGGATGCAGGTCAACGGCACCAGCCACCTCGGTCGACGTCTCGCCAAGCCAGCCACAGTCCTGAAGCATGGCGTTATACACCTTCACGAAGTCTATCTGCTTTAAATCCACTGGATTGCCCTCGTCGTCAACCGCCCAGTCAATCTTGAAACCCTTGTTCAACTCCTCGGCGGCAATGTTGCTTGGATTATTCTTGTAGCCGTACCATTCATCAGGACGATTGTCAACATAGCCCCAGTCAAAGAAGTACTGGTGCCAGTCATCGGCGGTGGCCGAGAAGTTCTGGGCATTGCCACGCAACTTGGTGCCCACGAAGGTCATGGTTTCACCTTCAATCCACGAAGGCCAATAACTCTGTGTGTGCCAATAATTCTTGCGGAGATAGCCTTCTTGGATGCTGTCGACACTGTTGCTCGTCCAGCGGATGTACTGGTCATGATATTCGTTCATCGCTAGCGGTCCAAACTGGCTGTCGTCGGGCTTGTAGTAGGTTATGGTAAAGTTCTTTTGGGTCTTGGGGTGGCTGTGCTCACTGCCGGCAAGTTCATACCAGGGGTCGTCGGGCACTCCGTTGCCGTTAACGTCGCGGCTCACCATCACGATGCCCGACTCACTCGAGCCACCAAGAATGGGATGCTGGCTTGACTGGATTGCATTGCCAAAAATCTGCATGTCATACTCGCCCTTCACGTTCACCACCGGGTGGTCGAAACCAAACACCACATATCCGCCAAAGGAACCAAGGCTTATCAAGGCATCGGCAACCACAACCTTTCCGTTGGATTTCTCATAACCACAGATACACTCTGCCACCAGAGTCAAGATAGAGTCCTTTGATACTGGCTCTTCAACGTATGGGGTGTTGTTTATGAACTGTCCCGGAGCAGGAACAAAGTCATAAATCTTGGTGATGTAAGGCTTGTTCTGGGCATTGATAGTAACAACAAGCGCCAGCACAAATGCGGTTAATAATGTTCTTCTCATAAAAAAGCAGTCTATTTTATTGTTCATTTATATTATCTCCTAAAAATGCGAAGTGAGCCGGGATATTTCCTGCTCTGATGCGCCATTTCATCTTGCCATCCTGGCCAAAGCAATAGAGGAAACCAAATTGCACAAAGTTTAGGCCATCAGTCACATAGATGTCTTTAGTAATGGGATTTACAGCAATGCCATAGGGCTGCACGATGCGGGCATCGGTGCCATCGGTGATGAAATTCTCATTAACCACCTCAAGGGTCTTGGTGTTAATGATGGCGTAGGTGCCGTTGGCAAATCCCTGCGACATATAGCTCCACTCCTTACTGATGACATAGAGCGAGTCGCCGTCCATCCACATGTTACCCGCTCTCACGTCGAAAGTCTTTACCATGCGGCGTTTTTGAGTGTCATAGGCATAGAGCATGCTTGGAGTGCCGTGATAGTCGCCTCGCGACGACACCCACAGGATGCCACGCCTGTCGCACTTGCAGCCGAGCAAGTTGATAGCGACAGGAATGCGTTCCTCCTCCTTGAAGGTTTCAATGTCAATCACCGAGACGGTGTTCTCATAACCTATTTTAGACCCTTGTGAGTAGCCTCCAGAATTAGTGACATATATTTTACCGTCAACGATGTCAAGCTCATCGGGCTGGCGGCCAACAACACATTTATCCACAATCTCTAAGGTTGTGGTGTCAACCTTGAACACAGCTCCAAGCTGATACACATCCTCGTCATCGCTATTATCTCCCTCAAGCACTACAGGACCCACATAGCTTGAGACATAGGCATAGCCTTGGTGGAACTTGATATATCTGCAGTTGGGAATGTCGATTTGCCCTATACGCTTCACCGACCGCTTGTCAACGACCTCCACCTTGTTGGAGCAATTGATCACCATATACAGCTTGCTGCCATAGATGCCAATATCATTGCCCACATCGCCAAGCTCCATAACCACTGTGGGGTTGGCATCGGTATATACATCACGCTCATATTCTCCTGTAGAATAGTTGTAATAATCAAGCGATGCCAAGTCACGCGACATAGCACCTTCGTTAAGGAGATAGAAACCGTCAACTGAAGTATATTCAGGCTGCGTCACTGGCACTGTCTCCTTGATGTATATCACCTCGTCCTCGCGGCACGAGCCAAGCAGTGCCAGCACAAGGATGGATAGAAGTAATATTTTGTGGCTAAATTTCATGCTTAAAAATCAAACTTCAAAATGAGTTTATAGTTGCGACCCGGCATGGGGTAGTTGATTATCACGTCGTAGTACTGGTTAAACAGGTTGTTGACCTCGGCGGCGACTTTAAACTTGGTACTGCCCAGGGTGAAGGTGTAGCTGGCACTCAAGTCGTGGGTGTACCACGGTGGCTGGTGATAGGAGCGTTCATTGCAGCTTGAGCTATAACGCTCACCCACGTAGATGAAGCTGTAGTTCACGTCGAGGTCGCGCCAGGTGGCACGCCCCACCACGCTGCCGCTGTGCCATGGGATATAGGCAATCTGGCCCTTATATGTGCCACCAAATCCAGTGTCCTCAGGATCGGTGTAATCGCGGGCTTTCTGGTAGGTGTAACTCAAGTTGATGTCTAAGTTGAAGTCTCGGGCCAGGTGCATGGTGGCTCGTGCAGTGACGTCAACACCCATTATCCTCACCTTGCCTATGTTCATCATCGTCCAGCGATACTGTCCGCGACCGCTGGGCACGGCGATAATCTTGTCGGTGATAGTGTTGTAATAGGCATCGGCGGTGAATTTCAAGCCAGTGAAAAATCCGTCCTCGCGCAAGCGCTGATACCAGAATCCCAGGTCAAACTGGTTGGCATACTCGGGCCTGAGGTTGGCGTTGCCCATGTCGGTGTAAAACAGGTCGTTGAATGTGGGCATCCTGAAAATGCGCTTGTAGAACGCCCTCAGGTAGAAGTCGTAGCGCTGGATGGGCTGGTAGTTCATGAACACTGCAGGCGTGAACTTGTGCATCCACTTGGAGTGACGAGCGAGTGTCTGGCCTTGATAAATGGTCTTGTAGCGGTCATCGATCATGGTGTAGAGCAGGCTCGCCTGGCACTTGAAGCGATGCCAGGTGCGGGCAGTGGCAAGGGCAACAAGGGCAGTGTGACGTTGAGGATAAGAAAAATTAGTGAGGGTGGAGTTGAGGTAGTTCCACTTGTAGTCGACGCTCAGGTTCACATCCCAGTCGGGAAGGATGGTATATTTGTTGGCGCTGGAGATGTAAATCTCGTCTTGCCAGAACTTGTTGTCCACGAGCATCAACGTGGTGTCGGGGTTATGGTAATGCATGAAGTCGCGGGCATACTTGGCATTTACCATCATCTCAAACTTCTCGCTCAGCCGCTTTTGCCAGCTGCCTTGGGCAAAGAAGTTGCGGTCCCACTGGCGCTGGGAGTTCATCCACACATTGTTGACTATGGCGCCAGGTATGCCGCGCTCGCTGTCGTAGTAATAGAACTTGGCATTCCACTTTCCATCCTCGATGGCACCAAAGACGGCGCCCTCCACTCGCAAGGCTTGCACGTCGCCATTCTTGCGCACCGCGGTGGTGTCCCAGGCTATGGTGCCGTCGCTAAACTTCTTGCGGTAGCGAAAGTGGTACTGACCGGTGGCATAGGTGTACTCGGCGTTGAGCGACATGCTCACGTTGCGGCTAAAGCGGTGCTCCCAGCGCAGGCTGGGATTGGCGAGGCCAAAGGAGCCCGTGCGCATCGTCACGTTGAAATTGTTGTTTTTCTCCCCGCTGAACTTGGGGCGGCGGGTCTTGATATATACCGTACCTGCCGAGCCATAGTCGCGCGCTGGCTGGAAAATCTCGCTCTTCTGGCCATTGTAGAGCGAAATCTCCTCAATATTGTCGAGCGAGAAACGACCCAGGTCGATTTGTCCGTTCTGGGCGTTACCCAGCTGGATGCCGTCGTAGAACACTCCCAGGTGGTTGGTGCCCATCGAGCGGATGTCGATGGTCTTGATGCCGCCCACTCCGCCATAGTCCTTCACTTGGACTCCCGAGAAATAGCGTATGGCGTCGGCAATGGAGTGGCTGTTAAGGCCTTCAAGTTTCTTGCCGCCGAGGGTCTGGGCAGGGATGACCTCGGCATAGGGCTTGCGGCCATAGACTATAACGTTTTCAAGATACTGAAGCGTGTCAATCTCTTTAATTTGGGGCACAGAGCTAACCTCCTGAGCCTCAAGGCACAGGCAGCAGGCGACAATAGCCAGCAATGACATGGCAATTCTCTTTAACATAACTCTTTTACCCCGTTAGTCAGTTAAAACATTGTTCAGCGTTTTGGCAGGTTTTCTGACTTGTTCCGCCCCTCACGGTGGAGATGATTGTGGAGCCATCCCCAATGTGTCGCCTTCCCATCTATCGTGACAGTGGCTACGGTTGACACATGGCATGCAAAAGGAACTCACAGCAGCGTGGTCTGTCCAGGATTCTCACCTGATTCCCTTTTCACTGCGGGGCACAACTGCCCGCACAGCACCAAAATGCGCTGCAAAGGTAGTGAAAAGTTTTTAATTATTTGATATTTTATGAGATAGAATTCGCTTTTCACGTTCACTTCAGACAAATTCGGACAAAAGGGACGAGCTTTTTGTCCCTTTTGTCCGAAGGAAAGCTCCCCCTCTAAGATAGAGGGGGTTGGGGGGGAGTATGACTGCCTCAAAAAAAGCAGTTCTTTTTGTCCGATTTTTTTCCTCGAAACGAAAAAGTGGCGGTGCGGAGTTTATATAAAAAAGCTGGCTTGCAACCGTTGCAAGCCAGCTTTGATGGGGTTTGGTGGCAATTAAATGCCGTTGTAGTTCTTTTAGCCGTTGTGCTTCTTCATCACCTTGATCAGGTCGATAACCTTGTGGCTGTAGCCAATCTCGTTGTCATACCAAGAAACCACCTTCACGAACTTGTCGGTCAGGTATACACCAGCGTCGGCATCGAAGATTGAAGTGCGTGGGTCGCCCAGGAAGTCGCTAGAAACGACCTTGTCCTCGGTGTAACCCAGAATGCCCTTGAGCTCACCCTCGCTGGCCTTCTTCATTGCTGCGCAGATGTCTTCCTTAGTGGCGGGGTTCTTCAGGTTAACAGTGAGGTCTACAACGCTAACGTCGAGAGTGGGGACGCGCATTGAGATACCGGTGAGCTTGCCATTGAGCTCGGGGATAACTTTACCCACGGCCTTGGCGGCACCAGTAGAAGATGGGATGATGTTGCCAGCAGCTGCACGGCCACCACGCCAGTCCTTGAGCGATGGACCGTCAACGGTGCGCTGGGTAGCAGTGGTAGAGTGAACGGTGGTCATCAGGCCGTTCTCAATGCCAAATGCGTCGTTCAGAACCTTTGCGATAGGAGCAAGGCAGTTGGTAGTGCAAGAAGCGTTAGAAACGATGGTCTCGCCAGCATACTTGTCGTGGTTTACACCGCAAACGAACATAGGAGCCTGACGGCCGTCGTCGCCTGCCTTAGAGGGGGCAGAGAGAACTACATACTTTGCGCCAGCCTGGAGGTGTTTTTCGGCACGGTCCATAGTGAGGTAGAGACCTGTAGATTCTACAATGTACTCAGCACCCACTTCGTCCCACTTAAGGTCGGCGGCGTCTTTCTCGGCAGTTACACGAATCTCGTTACCGTTAACGATGAGCTTGTTGTTCTCTACGTCGGCTTTGATCTCACCGTCGAAGATTCCATGCATGGTGTCATACTTGAGCATGTAAGCCATGTAATCAACTGGAAGCAGGTCGTTGATACCAACAACTACTACGTCATTCTTGTTAGCCTCTTCGAGAGAAGCGCGGAAAACAAAGCGACCAATACGGCCAAATCCGTTAATACCGATTTTAATTTTACCCATAATTACAAAAATAATTAATTGTTTATTGGAAATAAATTATAAATTTATATAAATTTTTTCTATCTTTGCAGTGGAGTTATTGAAATCAATCTTGAAAGAACTTGATTTACGACTGCAAAAGTAATACTTTATTTTGAAAAAACAATTGTGATTGGACATAAAATATTCAACGTTTCGGGCCCAATTAAGATTGTTTAATGATTTAGGATACTTTTAATTTATTAATTTCTAAATATTTATTGCTATGGGTTTTGTAAAAGAATTTAAAGAGTTTGCCATGAAGGGCAACGTAATGGACATGGCTGTTGGTGTAATCATTGGCGGCGCTTTTGGTAAGATTGTTAGTTCTCTGGTTGACGACGTGTTGATGCCTGCCATTGGCATGCTCACCGGCAATGTCGACTTCAACGGACTGGCTCTGAAGATTGGCGAGGGAGAGGGTGCTGCTGTGCTCAAGTATGGCACTTTCATCCAGAACATCATCGACTTCCTCATCATCGCACTGTGTATCTTCCTGATGATTAAGGGCATGAACAAGCTCACCAAGAAGAAAGAGGAAGAACCTGCTCCCGAACCCGAACCCACCAACGAGGAAAAGCTCCTGGGCGAGATCCGCGACTTGCTCAAGAAGGACAAATAATCGCCTCAAGCAACATCTGGAATCTTTGCAGGGGCAAAGTCTCACACGAGGCTTTGCCCCTGTTTTTTTTACGTGGTGGTGTGCTATATAATTGAAATTCAGAACGTTTGCCTCCATTTTAACACAATTATTTATTTTAGGTAATTTTTTTTGAATAATTTTTTTTGAATAATTTTTTTTGAATAATTTGTTTCCTGCATTTTTTTCATTTCTTGATGCAGTATTCTTGCTGGTGTGGTGTTTATGGGGTGTGTTTGTTTCGTGGGCTGGCTGTTGTGGACCGTGTTGTGGCAGGTGCCTAAAAACTGCCCGGGGCGGGCGCGATATCTGGCCGTGGATAATGAAAAGTTGGTTTTTTTTACACTTTATTTGTGTTTTTCAAGAAAACTGCTTACATTTGTAACGAAATTGCGAAATGAAGAAGAAACACACTTATTATTAATTCTTTAAAAATAGTACTATTATGAAGAAATTTATGAGTCTTTTTATGAGCGCAGTGCTGCTCATCTCTTTCAGTGGTTGTAATTCAATGAGCAAGACCTTGCAGGGTGGCCTCATTGGCGGTGGCGGCGGTGCTGCCGTTGGCGCTGGTATTGGTGCTTTGATTGGCAAGGGCAAGGGTGCTGCCATTGGTGGCGCTATTGGTGCCGTTGCTGGTGGTGTTGCCGGCACATTGATTGGCAAGCACATGCAGAAGAAGGCCGACGAGCTCGCAGCTATTCAGGGTGCTTCGGTTCAAACCGTTACCGACAACAATGGTTACACCGGTATCCAGGTGACCTTTGAGGATGGTATCCTCTTCGATACTGGCAAGTATGCCCTTAAGACCAAAGCAAGACAAGCTCTTACCCGCTTTGCCGCTTCGTTGGTTAACGATCCTAACACTAACGTTCAGATCTTTGGCCACACCGACAACACTGGCTCACGCGCTACTAACGAGAAACTCTCGCTCAACCGCGCTAACGCTGTGAAGAGCTATCTCGTTGACTCGGGTGTTGCAAGCTATCGCATGGAGACTAAGGGTCTTGCCTATGACTATCCAGTAGCAAGCAACGACACTGCCGAGGGTCGCGCTCAAAACCGTCGCGTTGAGGTTTATATCACTGCCGACGAGACTATGATTCAACAAGCCGAGGCTGGTAATCTTCAATAATTAGATTCCAAGACCTGAATTAGCTTAATCACAACACGGTCGGCAACCCATCTAGAGGCGGCCGACCGTGTTTCTTTTTCTAAAACCACATCAATGAGACTAAGAAAAGCATTTCTCGCACTGCTCGTGGCAATAGCCGCTGGCACCGCATGCGCACAGGACTTCACGAGCCTCGACACGCTCAAGTTCTACGACGCCCTGCGATTTCGCATGATCAACAAGGGCTGGGACAACACCCTCACGCCCTACACCCGCATCCCCGCCACTATCAAGGACAGCGTGCGCACCACCCTGTGGGACCGAGCCAAGAACTCGGCAGGAATTGGCATCCGCTTTGCCACCAACAGCCACTGCGTGGCGGTGCGCTACAACCTGATGAGCAACTTCCACATGGCGCATATGGCCGACACCGGCATCAAGGGCACCGATCTCTATATCCTTGACGAGAAGGGAGTGTGGCGGTTTGTGAACTGCAACCGTCCCTATCGTGACTACAGTTATAAAGGTGAAGGACCGCGCAAGGATTCTATACAGAGCAAGGTCTATATCGACAAGCTCGACGGCGAGTGGCACGAGTACATGATTTACCTGCCACTCTACGACGGCATCAACTGGATGGAGATAGGTGTTGAACCTAGTGCCGAGATAACTCAGCCACGTGTCAACAGTCCGCGCAAGGAGAAGAAGTTTGTGTTCTACGGCACGAGCATCCTGCACGGTGGCTGTGCCTCGCGCACCGGCATGGTGGCAACGAGCATCCTGCAGCGCGACCTCGACGTGGAGTGCGTCAACCTGGGCGTGAGCGGCGAGGGAAAGATGGACAGCTGCATGGCACGTGCCATGGCGGCGATTCCTCACGTCGATGCCTATATCCTTGACCCCATCCCCAACTGCACCAAGCTAATGTGCGACACCGTGACCTATGGCTTCGTCAACCTGCTGCGCACGCTGCGCCCCGAGGTGCCCATCTTCATGGTTGAGGGACAGGAGTACAGCTACGAGCGCTTCAGCGGCTTCTACAGCAAGTATCTGCCCGAGAAGAACTATGAGTTCCACAAGAACTACTTGAAACTAAAGGCCGAGAATCCACGCAACCTCTACTACATCGACCGCGAGAACCTCTACGGCCCCGACTGCGAAGGCTCAGTCGACGGAATACACCTCACCGACCTGGGCTTCTACTACTACGCTCAAAAGCTCAAACCCTACCTTGAGGCAATCCTCAATGGGACGGAAGTACCTTTTCAAGACAAGGTGAATAGACCAAAAAATTAAGTACATTTTTTATTATACTTTATTACTTATGAAAAAGATTCTCACATCATTATTGCTGCTTGCATGCTGTGCTACTGTTGGCCAAGCTCAGATGCCAGTCACCGTGCAGCGTCAATTGCCTACCGTGATTGAGCAGTTCAACCAAGAGAAACCATTTCTCAATCATGCCTACTGGTATGTCCTCACCGATGTCGACAGCGATGGATTCAACGAGTTTGCCATTACCGACTTCGAGAAGCAGTTTACAAGCACCTTCAAGATAACCAACGAGAAACTCGAGCGCATCAGAACCATCCCCAGCGGCAACGTTGACTGGAAACCCATTTTCTACATCTATAGCACAGAGGGTCGCAATGCCAACCTTGACGTCACCCTTAAGCATCGCCCATTGTTCCTCAACAAGATTCAAATCGCCAAGAACCGCTTTTCGACTAACAACGGCACTTGGATGACCGAAGGTGTGGATGTGGGCAAAATGAAGCGCATTTACGACCGCATAATTTTCAAGCCACACATTGGCAACGCCAAGTTTATGAGCGAGAAGTCAGTAGGCGGGAACGGTGTCTTCACTTTTGCTCTTACCGACGCTGCCATGGTTAAGAAGATGTTCCGTGGCTACAGCGACTATCAGGCCACACCATTCATCGTGCCAAAGGCTTGGCTCAACGACCACAATGTGCTCAACTACACCCGTTGGCTCAATGGCGAGAAAGAAAATCCAGTCTCACGCGATGCGTTAGGCATCATAAGCCGGTTCTACGGTGGTCGCAAGGTGATTGCCAGTAAGTGGCTCGCTAGTTGCTCCATCAACGAGCGGCATTTCTACATGGTGCTTTTCGAACCTCAAAACGGCAAAGGGTTATTGTCAATGGTATGTTTGGCCGAGGGCGAAGTGGTTTCGGCTTACAATGAGTGGTTTGAACTCTCTAAAGACAATAAACTTACTGATGACGGTAGGGATTACAGTAAGGAACTGTTCTTCTATGCCCCACAAATCATGGCAATTGTGGCAGCCCCCGACGGTTTGGAACTCTATGTTCGCTGGAACTCTCTCGAAGGAATTCACTACTCCATCTGGCGAGAGATAGACTCACAATGGATTCAAATCCAAGACGATTATGAATACATTCAAGCAGGGTAAAGCAAGTGGAAGTTAACAGGATATTATAGAAATTATAGATAATCCAAAGAAACTATAAAGACTAAGAGCTAAAATAATGTTACACAACGAAATAAATAAACACATCGCCGCTGCGATGAAGAGCCGTGATGCCGACCGCCTCTACGTGCTCAAGATGATAAAAGCTAAGTTCCTTGAGTTCCAAACCAGCAAGGGATTCAATGAAGCCGACTTCAACGACGCCAAAGAAATCTCCATAATCCAAAAGATGGAGAAATCGTGGAAAGAGGAAGCCGAACTCTTCGACAAGGCAGGACGCGACACCAGCGAACTAAAGAACCGACTTGGCATTCTAAAAGAGTTCCTCCCCAAGGAGCCAGAACTTGGCGACATCGTTGCTATGATAAAGGAGTCGGGGATCGAACCGCAGATGAAGAACATGCGCGCCATCCTCGCCCACGTACAGGCACAATGCCCCGCCGCCAGCGGCAAACTAGTGAGCGAAGCACTCAAGCAACTGCAATAACACAGGTTTTGTCAAACGATTAAAAACGACAAAACACACTCTCAAGTGCCGAAAAGTGTAACCGAAAAGTGTCATGGTGCATGGCATGATGAACCACATCAAGTTGCTCCCGTTGGTTGTATCCACATGGATAACCATGCTGATTAAACTTTTTTCTTTGAAAAGAGTCCCAAACATGAAATTGTTTTTGATTGCAGGTAATTGTTTGAAAATATCTTTGTATATTTGCGCATTGAATAACTTTTAAAACTTTTATAATCATGAAGAAATTAGCATTATTGGCAGCAATGGTATTTGCATTTGCTGTGGGAGCTAACGCAATGTCTCCCGATGACAACCTGACTCAACTCTCAAAGGACACCAAGGCTAAGACCGAGGCTATGAAGAAGTATAACGATGCTCTCAAGGATGAGGTGAAGGCTAAGAAAGACGTTGAGAAGGCTCAGAAGAAGATCAACGACGCCGACAAGAACTTTGAGAAGGCTCAGCAAAAGGTGAAAGACGCCGAGAACAAGGTGAAAGACGCTCAGAAGAAGGCCGAGAACGCTCGCAACGACTATAACAAAGCCGTGGAGAAAGCCAAGAAGGCCGAGCAGAAGACTCTGGAGATGAAACAGGCCATCGATAAGATGGACGGCATCATCCTCAACGACGGCTATAACCGCTGATCACCAGCGCGCCACATAAGGCAACAATAACATCGGGTCCCGAATTGCTCTTCAGGGACCCGATGGCTTTTTCTGTTCTTGAGGTTGTTAGGGCCTTTGTGATGGGTTGTATTGTTGATTGTCATACTCCCCCTAACCCGCTCTTTCAACCCGCTCTTTCAGCATCAATGGGCTGCGCCTCACCAATGCCAAAACAAGTTTTGCCGCTGGCTTCGGCTTGCACCATTGGTCTATCTTAGAGGGGGAAATAACTTCCGCGACTTGAGTTCTCCCACTGGTCTGGTGAGGTTAAATGAACTTTTTCTTGTTGATAACGAATCCCACTTCCTTGAAGCGGTAGTCGTGCAGCGTGTTGTCGAGGGTGTGGAGCAGGGTGAGGGTGCCGTCGGGCGCTATCGAGTGGATAACGGCCTCAAACTGGTCGCCCTGCGGCGACAGGAACGTGTGAGGCTCGCCGTCGTAGCGGTAGAGATGCTCGAGGTAGCGCTGGTGAAGGGCTTCCAGTTGCTCTCTCGAGCCGTCAAACTGGCAGTATTCCATTATCTTCTCGCCCAGTTGCTCGGTCAACTGAACTGTTTTATACAGCTGGCCGGTGATGTTGGACAGCGACACCGGGTTAGGCGCACCGCTGATGAACACCTGCTGATTGATGTTCACTCCCGCCCCTATGATGGTGTGCTCAATGCCCTCGCCCGAGAGTGAGTGCTCGATGAGTATGCCACTTATCTTGCGGTCGTTGTAGTAGATATCGTTGGGCCACTTGATTTTAAACCCATGAGCATACTGCTCGAGCACGTCGACGATAGCAAGCGACACCGCTTCGCTCAAGTAGAATTGCTCTTTCACAGCAATGTTAGGCTTCTTGAGCAGCAGCGACAACGTGCTGTTCTTCCCAGGCTCAGATTCCCAGGAATTGCCTTTTTGCCCACGTCCGGCCGATTGCTTGAAGGCAGCTATCACAGTGCCCGATGGCAAGATGCTGGCATTACGCTTAAGGTAGTCGTTGGTCGACGTGAGTTCTTGAAAAATTAAGAAATTAATCATTTTATGGTAAATATTGTGTACATGGTGTTTAGGTGGTTGTGGAGACGGGAGGAGACGTCACGGTAGCGTCATCTTCACGATGCGGCTGTCGCTGGCAGGGTCGACGCTGATGTCGACGCGCACGGTGTCGTCGGGCAGCAGGCCCTCGATGCGCTCGGGCCACTCGATGAAGCACAGAGCTCCGCAGTCGAAGTAGTCCTCGGCACCTATGTCTTGTGCTTCGGCTTCACTGTCAAGGCGATAGCAGTCGAAGTGGTAGATGAGTTCGGCAGTGGTGTCGCTCCTGTACTCATTAATGATGGCAAACGATGGAGAGCTGGTGATGTCGGTCTCAACGCCCAGCGCGCGGCACAGGGCATTGATGAATGTGGTCTTGCCGGCACCCATCTCGCCATAAAAAGCAAATACTGTATAGTCGCCCATCTCAGTCATGAACTTATAGGCGGCATCGTCAAGATCCTCAATAGAGGCCATTTTAAATTCTAAAGTCTTCATTTTGATGTGGTTTTATTAGTTTAGAGTGGAGAGTAGAGAGTGGAGAGGTTTTTTAGGTGAGAGGTGAGAGGGCTCGAATGTTCGAATGTTCGTTTTTCGATCCACCATCCACAATCCTCGTTCCCCGCGCCGCAGGCGCAATCATAGTTTCTCTCCATATACTAGGTCGCCGGCGTCGCCCAGGCCGGGCACGATGTAGCTGTGCTCGTTGAGCTCGTGGTCGATGTCGCAAGCCCACACGGTGAGGTTCTCGTTGGGCAGGTTCTTCTCGATGAAGTCGATGGCCTGGTCGGTGGCGATGATCGATGCCATGTGCACATGCTTGGGTGTGCCACGGCTCAGCAGTGCCTTGTAGGCGAGTGCCATCGAGAGGCCTGTGGCGAGCATTGGGTCGACAATAAAGAGCACCTTGTCGGTGATGTCGGGGCATGCGAGATACTCGATTTTGACGTCAAACTTGTTGGGGTCGTGTGCGTCATATTTTCGATAGGCGCTCACAAAGCCATTCTCGGCCTTGTCGAAGAAGTTGAGAAATCCCTCGTGCAGAGGCAGTCCTGCGCGCAAGATGGTGGCGAGCACCAGGCGGTCGTCGATGACATTGGTCTTGGCTACTGCCAGTGGTGTCACGGTGTCGATGGTCTTGTAGTTGAGGCGTTTAGAGATTTCGTAGGCCATGATTTGTCCCAAGCGGTGCACGTTGGCACGAAACCTGAGCCTGTCTTGCTGGATTTCCTTGTCGCGGATTTCGCTCATGAAATGTCCCACAAGTGAATTGTTTTCGCAAAGATTGATAATTTCCATAATTAGTCAATTTATGATTTGTTTGCTATGTATTTATCTAATATGGTGATTGACAGTTGCTTGTCGTGGGTGAGTTGCTGGCGCAACTGCTCAATGCTGCCCAGCTTGAACTCCAGCCTCAGGAAGCGAATGAAGTGTAGCGTGATGGGCTTGCCGTAGATGTCGCTGTCGAAGTCGAAGATATTCACCTCGATGGAGATGTCGTCGCCATTGTCGAGTGTGGGGCGGCGGCCTATGTTGACCATGCCTTTGTGCCACGCGCCGTCAACGTAGACCATCACGGCATAGGCGCCGTTGTGGGGCAGGATTATCGAGGGAGAGATCTCGCCCACGTTGGCAGTGGGAAAGCCTATGCCCCTGCCGTTGTGAAAGCCGTGCACCACGGTGCCCGAGAGCTCGAAGGGGTGACCCATGCAGTTCATGGCATCCTCGACGCGGCCGCCGGCAATGAGCTGTCGCACGATCGACGAACTCACGGGAGCATACTGCCCCAGGTACTCGGGTGCCTTGATGACTTCTACCCCGGCAAGCCTGCCCTGCTCCACATAGTGAGCAAAGGTGGTGTTGCGCTCGTGGCCGAAGCGGTGGTTGTAGCCCATCACCAGGGTGGTCACGTTGTATTGCTGGTGGAGCAGCTCCATGAACTCCCGTGCCGAGAGCTTGGAGAGGCGCTCGTTGAAGTCGAGAAGGATGAGGAAGGTGGGCGAGCATGCCTCGATGGCCTCGACCTTCTTGTCGAGGGTCATGATGGCGCGGGGCGGGCGCGAGGGGTTCACCACCTCTTGCGGATGCTGCCTGAAGGTTACAATGGCACTGCTTTGACCGCGTTTCGACGCTTCCTCTTTGAGCGCATTGATAAGGGTGATGTGCCCCAGGTGCATGCCGTCAAACATGCCTATCGTGGCTGTTACTCTGGGCTCACTGGCGTCGATATGGTCGCTGGCACTCAGTATTCTCATTGCTGCTCAAGTTGGTTGATAATGTCGATAAACTCGCAACCGGGCTCCACAAGGGCTGTCTTAAACCCCAATCGCGATGCTGCGTCGAGGTTCTCCTGCCCGTCGTCGAAGAAGAGGGTCTCCTCGGGCACGATGCCCATGGTGGCGATGGCGTAGTCAAAGATCTTACGGTCGGGCTTGTTGCTATGGGCAAGGTAGGAAACGGTGACGCCGTCGAAATAGGCATTCACGTCGAGGCCCTCCTGCGCAAAGTTGCGCGCTATCACGCCCTCAAACATCAGGGGATTGGTGTTAGACAGGATATAGGTCTTGTAGCGCTTGCGCAACTGCCGCAGCGCCTGCAGGCGGTGAAGTGGAATGCCCACGATAAAGGAGCTGAAGGCGTAGTCCATCTGCTCGTTGGTGACGCCGCTAGGCATGAGCGGGCGCAGCGCGTCGTGAAACTCGTCGAGCGTGATGTCGCCATTCTCCAGTGCGAAGAAGGGACCGTCTTGCTTGTACAGCCCCACGAACCTCTCGGGAGCCTCCATGCCCAGGCGCCTCAACTCCTCAAGACACCGGTCGCGCTCAATGTCGACTATCACTCCTCCCTGGTCGAAGAGCAAGTTCTTGATGCCCTTAATTGTTTTCATAGAAATACTTGCGCAAAATTATTGTGTGCTTCGCTCACAAAAACTCCCCAGTCTATTTTGGGGAGTGTGACAAAAAAGCAGTGGAATGTGTGCATGAATTGTATCAAGATGGCATCTCTTGCTTGATGATGCGCATGGTGTCGTTGCACAGTTTGATAAACACCTCGCGGTTCTTGAGCAAGCTGCTGGTCTTGATTTGGCGGTCCAGGCCCTTGAAGATGAATCCTGTGTCGCTCGACTCCAGAGCGCGCATTACTGCGATGGCGCCGTCTTCGGGATTGTGGATAAGGGTCTGACCCACACGGTCGCGCACCATGTCGAGCCAGTGGCTCAGCGTGAGCATGCCGGCGTTGATGATGCCTGGGTCGGCGCAGTTAACGCTCACGTGGCGGTTGCGCAGGGTCGTCGACATGTAGATGGAGAACAGGGTGAGGGCAAGCTTGCTTTGAGCAAACGTGGTGAGGGGAACAAAGTTGTTCACCGCGGGGAACTCATAGGGCAACGAAGTGAAGTTGCGCATGAGCGACGTGGTTATCACGATGCGGCCTCCAGTCTCGGCAAATAAGGGCACTACCATCATCGATAGCAGCACTGTGCTCAGGAAGTTGACCTGGATGGTGTATTCATAGCCGTCGACCGACATCTTGTGCCTGCGGGCAAGCACTGCCGAGTTGTTGATGAGCGCGGCGATGGGGCGACCAAGCTCGCTGAGCTCGCTCACAAACGCCTTGACGCGGGCAAACGAACTCAGGTCGAGGTGCATCGCGGTGATGTCGTTGTTCAGGGTTACGGTCTTGAGCTCGGCAGCCAGCTTTTTGCCTTTGTCGAGGTCGCGGCACGCCAGTATCACTGGCTTGCCCTGTGAGGCGATGCGCTTGGCTATCACTTTGCCCATGGCACCAGTGGCACCAGTAATGATGTAAAGGGGCTTGTCGCTCTTGCTCAAATCTTGCTTTTTCTGATTATTGTCTTGATCCATTTTCTCTATTGCTTATAGTAACAGTTGCAAAGGTAAAGAAAAAACTGCAAACTGCGAGCGATTTATTGAAAAAAATGGATCTTCCACTGGATTGTGGTGCTATCCAGTGCCTGTGTGAGGCCAGGGCAGGGGTGTGACAAAAGCAGTCCCCCTCTGCAACAAAGGCTGTTGCAGAACTAAAAAAACCACAGATTTTTCAGATTAAACAGATTTTTTATTGTTCTGTATTTCAGGTGATTAAAAAATCAGATTAATCTGTTTAATTTGTGGTTTTTTAATTGGAGTTTTGCGACTGCTCTTGATGTCACCCCACCATGAAATTGACCGGCAGCTTGCGACCAATGCACTGGTCGAGCGAGATGAGGGTCTCGGTGGTTATCACCCCTGGGATGTGCTGGATCTTGTCGTAGATGAGCTCCATCAGGTGGTGGTTGTCACGGGCATAGAGCTTCACGAGAACGCTGTAGGAACCTGTGGTGTAGTGACATTCCACAATCTCGGGAATCTCTTTCAGCTTGGGGATGATCTCACGGTAAAGGCTGCTTCGCTCAAGCTTGATGCCCACATAGGTGCATGTGGTGAAACCCAGTGCGGCGGGGTCTACATTGTAGCTCGAACCAGTAATTACGTTAAGCTCGTTCATTCGCTGAATGCGACACGCCACATTCTTGTGCAACATCCTTTGAGGCAATGCGGGCGTTGTTCATAATGATTTTTAAGATTTTCTTGTCAAGGTTGTCAATTCTTTCCATCTGAAGGTGTTTTTAGTTGAAAAATGCTAATATTTTTCGCAAAGATACAAATTATTTCTTAAAGTTAACCCAAAAAGGTAGTGTTTTTTGTCATTTTTCTTTGATTTTTTTGAAAATAAAGAAAAAAGTTCAGTTTATCAACAAATTTGTATATCAATGACGGCCACCATAAAGATAAAAGTAGCACTACGACCCACCCAGAAACCCATCAACCGCGCTTAGGGGAGGAGTTTTCACACAATTTCCATTTTTGACACACCCTCTTGGGGGGAGTATGACTGCCTAAAAAACAGAAAAAAGGAACCGACCCCTTTTTCCGAAAACGGAAAAAAGGAACCGACCCCTTTTTCCGAAAACGGAAAAAAGGAACCGTCCCCTTTTTCCGAAAACGGAAAAAAGGAACCGTCCCCTTTTTCTGAAAACGGAAAAAAGGAACCGACCCCTTTTTCCGAAAACGGAAAAAAGGAACCGACCCCCTTTTTCTGGAAACGGAAAAAAGGAACCGTCCCCTTTTTCCGAAAACGGAAAAAA
>ONIY01000043.1 GCA_900318065.1 uncultured Prevotellaceae bacterium | reverse complement strand
CGGGGACGCTGTGGCCTGCGGCCAACTCGCAATAGTCAAAGTTTCGGAAGTCAGTTCCCCCTCTAAGATAGAGGGGGAGCTTCCCCTCGGACAAAAGGGACGGTTCTTTTTGTCCGAGTTTTTTTGGGGGGTCACATTCTATAAAACCAACCACCCCTGGCGGTTGGTGCCGGGGGTGGTTGGTTTCTTGCGCTGTGAGGTAATGCTCTCGCGCGTGTGTTGAACTCTTAGCGAATCACCTTAGTGGTGCTGCGAGTGCCGTCGGTGTACTCCTTCACGATGATGTTCACGCCCTGGAATGGACGGTCGCTCTCAACACCCATCAAGTTGTAGTAACGCACCCTGGCAACCTCACGACCAGCATCGACGGTTGAGATGGGAGTGGTTACATCTGTTTCTGTAACCTTAACCACAGCAACTTCCCAGATGTTTGACACATCGCTCTCTTCCATAAGCCTTGGAGCGCCTTGCCTTGTTACCTTACGCTTAACGATTACATCCAAGTCATAAACATTGCCAACCTGAAGCGTTTGAGCAATAGTAGTATTTGCCATGTCAAAATAAGGCTGTTCGGCAGCAAGAGCAAACTTGCCCTTAATCACTACATCCAATGTTCCAGCAGCATTCTTCTCAGGCATAGTGAAGATGTCATTGCCTTCATATATTGCCCAGTGGATAATCGCATGCTCTTGAGGTTTAGGAGCAACGAGGAAGTAATCGGCATTAGGAGCATAATCGGCTGGCATGAAGTTGGCAGCTACATACTGATTCTCATTGTAGCCCGTCTCCTTGTTGGTTGGTAATGGGTTAGCAACAACCTCGATGCACGGATTCACTTTGTCAACGAGCTTGCCCACGATGGTTTGACCAAGCAGAGTCTTGTCGTCAAACAATTGCAAATTGTTAGGATTCAACTTAGCAGGCAACACAATCTCCACCCAGTTGCTCTGGTCGTAAGTCCAGTCGGTCATCGTTGGGTGAATCTTCTTGCCACCAGGGTTGGTAGAGAGTTCCAGAGCCTCGCCATCGGCATCCTTGGCAAAGATGTGCTTATAGCCCATTTGGTCGGTATAAACCGCAACTATATCATTGCTGATAGTGTAGTTCTGGTTCACTTCACCATTCTTAAGCACCTCGGCGAGGGTCTTGATGTTGCCTGTTGCGGTGCCTTGCAAGCCTTCACTTGTGTAATAGCCACCATTGACAAAAGCAAATGGACCCACTTGTGACCTACCATTATTGCTGAATATTACATCGCTTGGATTTGGAGAAGTACCATTATAAGTCCAGCGATAAACGAGATTGCCATTAGGAGCTGTACCCACAGCTTCTATCAATGGCTCACCAGGCCAGCCATGCTCGCAGAAGGTCTTTGTTCCACTATATACCCAAGCATAAGGAGAACCAAAGCTGCCATTCTCAAAGTATAAGTACTGGCAATTATCCATAGTGGTGGCACAAGATGGGATTGTTGATTCTGTTGTATACTGGCTGGTAACATCCTCAGCACTTGTCCCTCCATTATAGTTGTAATAACGAATGCCAGAAACATCATTAATATCACTCGTCTGACTGCCATCATGGCTCAGGATGATATTCACGGCATTAGGACCAGTAACCTTGAATTCATACCACTCATTGCCATCGTTAGTCATGTGAACTGGGGTACCTTTTTCCATTTGATTACCAACGAAATTACCATTATACTTTGCCACAAAATCGCCATCTTTTTTCCAAACATAGAGATTAGGAGCGGCATCGGCTTTAACATATATAGTGATGGGGTCTAATGAGTTGTAGAACAACGAAACGTCCTTGTAAGAACTTGCATCGAACTGTCCAATATCCTCAATATAATTATAAGTATTATATACAAAGTAGTACTTGCCTGCTCCATTGATAGGAATTTCTTGGGTCTGGCCACCACCCGAAGCTTCATTATGGAGCTTCATCTTGAAATTAGTGTAGTTTGTTGTCCACTTATACCAAGTCTTTCCATCAGGAGTGGTTGCGGTTTGGGACATAATTTGCTGATTATCACCCCAGGCACCATTGATGTTGGTATTATCACTCAACCAAGCATGCAAGCGAGGAGCCCATGGGCTATAAACATAAATCTCAACATCACTAGGAGGAGTAACACTTCCCGTGCCATTTGTGACATTGTAGCTGCGTGCTACCTGGTTGATTACCTCGCCGTCTTTAAGGATTCCGGCGCGCAGGTAGTGATTGCCTGTTTCATTAAATGTAACAGTGCTACCGCTGGTGATTTGCTCACTGGTAGCAGTTGGTTCAGTGCCAACTTCATCGGCAGTATAGACAATCTTCGCCCCACTATAGGTTGAAGTAATTGTCGCTTTTACACTACCCTCATAAGTGCCTGTTGCCTTGTCGATAGCCAACTCGGGATTCTCCATCATAGGGAGATAGGTAGTAGTCACGTCATTTACTACACCATTGATATAGGTATAGAATTTTTCTCCCTTAATATTGTAGATGTTGTGAGACTGGTTACCACCATTCCAGTTGATAATCATGCTAACTCCATCACCTGGGTCATCCATGCTATAATGATGCCAAGTCAGACTTCCAACAGTGACTGTTTCAGTTGTCTTACAACCAGGCCAAGGTTCATTAGGCTCTATTTTATTACCATTTCCGTCAACATACCAAATATAGAGATTGGGAGCCTCGGTGTTCTCGGCATTTACATAAATATTAATCTTGTCACTTGTTGTATTGGTCTTGACGTACTTGCGAGTAACTATCGAACTTGAAGGCACTTGACCATTTACCACCACGCCAACCTTGAGTGTAGTGTTCTCGGTAAAGGTGAAACTCTTAGAGTTTGTTATAGTGTTGTACCCAGCTTTTGGATCAGTACCATTGGTAGTGAAGACCAACTCGCAATCCTCACTTGAGGGTGACACGTTCACATCAATCGATTCGTCAAAGGTGCAACTCATCTTATCAATAACAGGATAGCCATTGATGAGGTCGGTCTTCTTGTAATTCTCATCTACCACTTTTCTATAGAGCTCGCTAGTGATGCTAAAACGAGCAATAGAGCTTTCCCAAACGGAGGTGAAACCTGAAGGAGTTCCTTGGCTTACTGCGTCACCCAGTTGGAAACAAATCTGTCCGTTGTTGCCTGTAATTATCCATTGAATACCATTATTCCCTGGGAACTCTGCAGCCGAACGATTGCTCTCGTTAGTAACACCAGCAATGCGGCGAGCTTTAATCATCTTGACGATATGAGGATACCAGTTGGTATTCATGAAATGAGGCCAGAACAAGCAAGGTGTTCCTGGCATAGCAAGAATAAATGCATTGGCCTCAAGAATGTTATGGTTTGTGCGGTTAGCGTAGTTTCGGTTAGAATCGTCGGTTGGCAAGTCTTTAAATGTGTCATGATTATCAACAAAAGTCACAACATAGCGCCTCATCATTGGGTTACCAATAAGACCCGCATCATTTAAACCACGATAATTGCCATTGTTGAAAGCATCATTGATAGCATACATCAGTGGGAAGTCGAAGGCAGCGCTCTGATAAGTTCCTTCCTCGTAGGTGTTATGTACCCAAGAAGAAATATTATCTTGCGAGCCCCAGTATTCACCCACGCTGAAAGTGGGTCCTCGGCAAAGTGCTTCTCTTCGAAGCCCATTGCGTAGTCGTAGCGGAAACCCACATAGCCCAGGTCGTTCTTCAAGTAGTCGAGGAACTTGATGACCTTAGCCCGTGTGGTAGGGCTGTGGTGGTCAATGTCGCGTGCCCACTTTCCCTTGCCATTATCTCCACCGCAGTCGGGGTTTCCAGCGCCTTTTCCACTTTCATCATCGATGCAAACATCATATTTATCCCATGAGATAAATTTTCCTTGAGGGCAATATGTACCTTTATACCACTCTGTTGGGAAATCAATTGACTTATCGTCACCACTCCATGTTCCCAAGCCACCGCGGTGGTTGGCTACAACATCTTCAATAGCACCTGTACCATCGGCCTTAAAGGCTGAGATAAGATTTCGCAACTCTTGCTCTGTACCAAAGTAAGAGAACGGGGTGTAGGTTGTTGTGGTGTTGTCATGATTATAGTTATAAGTCCAGTCTGATCCATCTGGATTTTTGCAAAGTCCATGGTGGAAGTAAAATACTGGCACAAAGCCCATACAGTCGGGGTTGGTGATATCGTTACCAACATACGTTCTATAGTTTCCTCCTTGATCATGCCTCCAAGCACGATCTACATAATGGCGACTGCCATCCCAATTGGGTTTCGATTCTTCGGTTTCGGGGAAGGGTGTTGTTGGAGGGCAAACTGTAGAACCCGATTGTGGCAACCAGATGATGTCGATGTAAGGAGTTATTTCATCTTTGTGCGCCATAAGACTGTTCCACGTGGTGATGGGCACCTCCCAGTGGTCATTATCTCCCCAATCAGCACCATACATGGTTGCCCATGTGTATTGGTCGCCATGGGGACAGTTAAGTGTCTCGTAGCCATCCCACTGGGGCTTATAGCTATCCCAAAAGAATCCTTGCAGCATTACTCCGCCATAGTTTGCTGGCCATCCTTGTGCGAGGGTTGTCAGCGGCAGCAGTAATGCCATTGCGATAGTAATGTAAATCTTTTTCATGTCGTTTATATTTTATGGTTATATGTTTATGAGTTAGCAAAATCTTGGCGCTAACGAAATGTAAGGATACTACCTATCAATCTTACAAAAATAATATAATTATATAATTAATTATAATATTTTATTACCTCAATTTAAAAAAAATAGCGCAAACGTTTGCACAAATGGGTTGATAGTTTATGGAAGCAAAGTGACGGAAAAGCCCTTAGGGCTGGCACTGGGTTTAGGCAGGGGTGAAGCCGCAGGCGGAACCCCTGCATTATTAGCACATCTCTGTCAATAGCCCCATCGGGGCGACAGGTTGATTGTCAACTTTTATCTGTCGCCCCTATGGGGCTACTTTTTTTTGGGGGGGACATTAAACAGGGGGTCCGTGCTTCGCACTCTACCCCTGCCTAAGCCCTAACCAGTCCTAACGGACTTTTATCGGACACCAAATAATCCACTTTTCGCCGTTACTTTCTTGCTGGGATAGTGAGTTTTTGTCCTATCTGGATTCGGTCGTTTTTCATGGAGTTGGTTTGTTTTATTTCGCCTATTGTCACGCCATAGGTGGAGGCAATCTTGGTGAGCGTGTCGCCGGGTTTCACCACGTGGGTGGTGGGAGCGCTAGCCCTTGCAGCCTCTTGTGCGGCAGCCTTCTCCTGCTCCAGCTTGGCTGCCGCCTCTTGCGCCTTCCTAGCAGCCTCCTCTTCCTGGGCGCGCTTGGTGGCTTCTTCCTGGGCTCGCCGGGCCTCTTCCTGAGCGCGTCTTGCCGCCTCCTGCGCCTCTTGCTGTGCACGTATCGCCTCCTCGCTGGTGACCATGTCATACTCCTCGGGCACGATGAGCAGCGTGCCTATTTCCTTGCCCTTGGTGTCGACATAGAGATATCGCAGACTCTTGCGCTCGCGTGTGATGGCAGCCAGCAGCAGGTTGAACTTGAGCGCCTCGGGCGCCTGCTTGAACCAAGCGTCGCGCTTGGTGGTGACAAAGACTGGCACGTTGACGTTCTCCTTGGTGATGTAAGGCACAGTGACCGTGAGCGTTACCGTCGACGAGTCCTTGCTCATCTCCACCCCGCTCAGGTGCTCGTTGTTGCCAATGGGCAGGTGATGCTTGGCGACCACGCGCTGAGCCGCCGCCACCATCTGTGCGCTTGTGGTGAGCGTGGCTGTGTCGACCTTAAAGGTTATCCCGTCGATGATGCGAGCCACAAGGCTGGGCGTGCCAGCGCGGTGCGCCATTATCACCATGCAGGTGCCATAGCCCACGTTGTAGGCCATCGCCTCGCACTGGTAGTCGTAGCCGTTGGAGCGCTTGTTGAACTGCACGCAAGGGCACTCACGGCCAGCGAGATAGGAGTCGTAGATGGCAGTGATATTAGTCGCTGCGCGGCAGAAGACGTCCTTCTTCTCCACCACCTGATGGGTGAGGTAGAGCCTGGGGTCGAACGCCCCCTCGATGTAGTCGATCCTCGCCAGCTCGAGCGTTGCGCCACGGGCATCCATGCGGGCGATGTCGACCCTCGCGCCATAGGGGCGCAGCGCGTCGTCGTTGGTGAGGAACCAACTGTCGTCGGGGGTAGTGAGTTTGAAGAAATTGTTCTCTACTGTGGCGGCATGGGCAGGAGCAATCGCCACCGCAGCAGCCATTATCAGCACTTGGATATATCGTTTCATAATTTTCTTGTTGATAGTTGATGTAAATATCACGTTAGAGCCTGCTTAAGTCTCTATTATTTAAACTATAAAAACGGTGATTTATTTTATTGGAGAGTTTTTTTGGTGTTTTAAGAAAAAAGATGTCATTTATTTGCGATTTTAGAATAAATTGCTTACATTTGCAAACGAAAATAAACAATTTTACTCAAAATCCTTTAAAACCATAATTATTATGAGACTAAACAAGAAGATCAGTGCATTAATAGTGATGCTTTTCCTGGGCGCGATGGCCACTCAGGTGATTGCTCAGCCTTCAATTCCACGCCGCTACAGCACCACC
This sequence comes from uncultured Prevotellaceae bacterium, assembly GCA_900318065.1. GTDB lineage: Bacteria > Bacteroidota > Bacteroidia > Bacteroidales > Muribaculaceae > Sodaliphilus. Next base: position 29,240 of record ONIY01000043.1, on the reverse strand, counting down.
AAGAGCAAGAAGAAAACCCGCACTTCGTCGAGCAGCACCGTGTGGGGAACACAGTATGACTGGCTGGGCCAGCGCTATGCCACATGGAACGACATCAAATATCTCGATGCCGGACAAATTCGCGTGCTCAAGAACTCTATCTATGCCCGCCATGGCTACATTTTCAAGGACTCTAACCTGCGTGCCTACTTCAACAGCCAGTGGTGGTATCGCGGATGGCGCTCGACGGTGCCCAGCAGCGCGTTCAACCGCTACGAGAACGCCAATATCAACTTCCTGAAACAGTATGACCATTAACCTGTTAAGATTACACTACGCATGAAATATAGTTTTAGAACCATTGCTGCAGGCGTTATGCTTGCAGCAATGATTTGTTGCATTGCACCGTCGATGACGTCGTGCAAGAACGCCAATGCCACCTCGAGCGAGAAAGCGCAAGCGGTGGCCGTGAGAACCAGCAGCGACAGCCTCGACACGCCCCAGGCAGCGCAGGACGGCTCCATCCCCCAGGGTGCCCGCATTCTCATGGAGGTCTACCCCACCTTTGTGAAAGGCTACAAGGACGGCCGCCTGCTGATGAGCGACGGCTCGACGATCGTCTACGACGACGGCCGCAAGAAGTCGTTTGTAGAGCTGCTCGACGATGCCGACCCCGAGGACATGTTTGCCTTCAAGTACGACCTCGACTCGTGGACACCGGGCAAGATGCAGGACGCCGGCAGGAGTCGCTGCGAGGAGCTGTTCAAGAAGATGTATGGCAACAGTGCTAAGGCGGTGAGCAGCAAGCTCGTGGCTGTGCGCTGGCCATTTGGTGCCGCTACCAACAAGGGCGGAGTGAACAAGAACATCAAGACGGTGAAATTCACTACCGTCAATGGTGCCAACAAGCAGCTCGAGAAAGTGGTTGCCGAGCTTGAGAAGCACCCCGAGCTGCACAAATATCTGGCACAGTCGGGGGCGTTCTACTGGCGTCCCGTGCGCGGGGCAAAGCGCCAGAGCGCGCACTCCTATGGCATGACTATCGACATTGGCGTGAAATACAGCGACTACTGGCGCAATCAGTCAACCAACGAGAACGCCAACATCGCCTACCGCAACAAGTATCCCCACGAGATAGTGGAGATATTTGAGAAGCACGGCTTCATCTGGGGTGGACGCTGGTATCACTACGACACCATGCACTTCGAGTACAGGCCCGAAATCCTCAAAGCAAGCGGCCGGTAACTACTCACTCCCCGGAGAAACAGCTAATGGGGCGAATATTGTGACAACTCCTCCCCTAAGCTAGGGGAGGTGCCCGAAGGGCAGAAGGGGGTTCGCTGGTTTCGGACAACGCACGCGTTGTCCCTACATTGACGCAGTTCTCAGCCTTTTGCAACACCCTCGCCAGGGGTAGAAGCGTCTGGCAATCAGCGGGGTTCGCTGGTTTCGGACAACGCACGCGTTGTCCCTACATTGACGCAGTTTTCAGCCTTTTGCAACACCCTCGCCAGGGGTAGACGCGTCTGGCAATCAGCGGGTTCGCTGGTTTCGGACAACGCACGCGTTGTCCCTACATTGACGCAGTTTTCTCCGTTCCCGCACGGGGCGGGGATCACTCGTTGCTGTATTGTGAGGTGACGTCGTGGTAGGTTTTGTTGCCGTCGTAGATGAAGTAGTGGTTGCCTGTGGTGAGGCCTTCGATGTTGGTGGTTTGATGCTGGCTATTTCCGGCATTGAAGATTATGTTGATGGAATCATAGTCGGTGTCAAAGCGCTTCGTCCACCACACAGTGCCGTCGCTGGTGGTGCGCGTCTCGGTCATCGTTGCCCCGGGCCAGTCGCCGTTTAGTATTACGTTCACACCGTCGAAGTAGGTCCACGAATATAGGTGTGGCTGAATGTCGCACTGCACATTTATCACTATGCCAGTCTCGGGCACATAAAATCCCAGGATGATGTCGTAGAGCGTAGTCACGTCGGCCGACGTGACGCTGCCGTCGTGGTTGACGTCGGCAAGGATGGAGAGTTCGTCGTCGAGTGGCATCCCGCCCAGCAGGATGTCGTAGAGCAGAGTGACATCGGCTGCGTTGACGCTGCCATCGAGGTTCACGTCGCCTGGCACGTCGCTGGGCTCACCCCACTGGCTCGCGAGCCATGAGTACTTGCTGTGGAAGTAGCTCTTGAAAGTGTCGCGGTCGTTGAGAATGTCGGGGTTGCCATATTGCGGCCACCGTGCCGCATCACTCATCGCGGCATAGTAAATCTTGCCAATAAAATCATCTATGAACTCGTCCATCGACTTGTGGTGAATGCGCACATAGCGGTTCCAGTGCTTGAGCACAATTTCCTGGAAATGAGGGAACTTGGCAATCTCGCCAATCCACGTCTGCGTGAATGCGGGCTGGTCATAGATAAAGCGGTTGGGAGTGCGGTGGAAGGCATTGCCAAAGTCCCACACGGGCCCAAACATAATCTTGGTGCTGTCGCCGTTCTCCTTGTGCCAATAGCAGCTGCCGTGGAACGACTCGGTGTCGTCGAGCAACTCCTGCGTGAGGTAGAAGCATGCGAGGGTATCGGGGTCGATATATTTCTCCCAGCTGTTGTTGGTCTTGTCGCTCACATAGATGGCGGCGTTGGCAGTATTGATAAGCCCGGTGAGGTAGGTGCGCTGCTCATCGCTAAGCAACTCAGGCGACTTGTAGGTCGACCATATGCTGTTGCCGTTGCCCTCCACGGTGCGAACCTGCTCCTCTTCCAGATAGTTGTCAATCTCCACCAGCCATCCGCCGGTGATGAGAAAGCGGTTAGTCTCATAGTTGGCCTGCTCGGTGATGTTGACGCGGTCGGGCTCCACGCGAATTATCTCGGTGAGCATGTAAAGCCCCAGATAGTCACCGTTTAGCACCACCTCCACTGGTTGCTGCGCCGGTGTCCAGGCCAGCCCCAGCCGCCTGCTTAGCTCAAAACCCACCGTGTTGCGCAGGAATCCCAGTTTGTCGTCGGGGTGCGCCAGCAGAGCGAAGTGCTTGTTGCGCTTCATGCCCAGCAACGGTGTCTTCTGGTCGAGCTTGATGCGGTAAGGCTTCTTGTCAAAGTCGCTCCAGGTGTAGTTGCCCCGCCCGCGTATCTCCATGAGCTGCGGCGCATCCTGCGACCCCACATTCTCGATGCCTTCAATGCCCATATTGTCAACGTAATAGTCGGCATAGACATATTCCTCCTTAGAGGTAATGGGCACAGCGCCCTCGGTGTTGATAAACATCACCGGCAGCGTGCCCGAGTAGGACATGGCGTCGCCCGGCTTCACCCACATGCCCGTCGCCCAGTTGCTGCCACTGGTGGGCGTGAACACCCACCCCACGGGGATAGAGAGTTCGCAAGTGGTGGTGCGTTTCTCGCCCAGCGTGTTGCTGATGCGGTCCTTGAGGTCGGGGAACGTCTCGTTGTACATGCCATCGGCGAGCGACGTCTCGGCAAAGCAATAGCGGTACATCCCCGTCACCGTCTCGGGGATGGTGATGCTCCACAGGTCATCGTCTTCATGGGTCATGCTCATGACATAGCTCTCGGGGTTAGAGTAACTGCCAAAGACAAATTTCACCACCGTGTATTTCGTGAGCGAATTGTCGAAATAGAATGTGCCTTGAGGGATGTCGAGAGCCCCTGCGGTGAAGGCGCTCAACATCATGAGCATAGGCAGCAGTAGGATGTTTTTCTTGGTCATTATGCGATGCGTGGAGAGTGTTACTGAATGTGCAGGTTGAAGAGGCTGATGGCGTTGCGGTCGGTAGATGCCGACACCTCACTGGGCGAAACTCCCAGATATTCAGCAATATAGTTACATATATAGGGAATGTTGGCGCTCTCGTTGCGCTTGCCACGATTAGGCACGGGGGCAAGATAGGGCGAGTCGGTCTCGAGCAGCAGCCTGTCGAGTCCTACCACTGGCAGGATTTCTTTCACCTCGCTTTTCTTGAAGGTGACAATGCCGTTCACGCCAAAGTAGAAGTCGCCACGGCGGCGCACCTGCTCCACCTCCTGAGGTGTGCCGGTGAAGCTGTGGAACACGCCCGGTGGCAGGGTCTCGCCAAAGTTGTCCATCACGCTCAAAATCTCGTCGAGAGCGTTGCGGCAGTGGATAATGAAGGGGATGCCCAGCTCTTTGCACCAGTGCAACTGCGTGTCGAGCGCCGCCATCTGCTGGTCGCGCCAGGTGGCGTCCCAGTAGAGGTCGATGCCTATCTCGCCAACCGCCACGGGCTGGTGCTCGTCGAGCAGGGGACGCATGGCAGCGAGCACGGCCTCATAGCCGGCATCCACGTCCTCGGGATGCAGGCCCAGGGCTATTGAGATGTAGCCAGGATAGGCATCGCGCGTCGCCACCAGGCGAGGCACGCTCTCGAGGTTCTCGTTGGGCAACACAATGTGGCGCACGCCAACCTCCCGCGCCCTGGCAATCACCAGGTCGCGGTCGTCATCAAACTCGTGACTATATATATGGCTGTGAGAGTCTAACATGATGGTGGAACGTGGAACGTGGAAGGATAAAGGACAAAGGACAAAGGACAAAGGCCTCGAATGCTCGACTGCTCGATTGCTCGAATGCTCGATTGCTCGACTGCTCGACTGCTCGACACCCGCGCCGCAGGCGCTACTTAACACTTAACACTCAACACTTAACACTCAACACTTAAAGCTCAACACTTAACACTCAACACTTAACACTCAACACTTAATCCCCAGCCCCCGTTCCCGGCTACTTCTCGCGGTCGGCGAGGCGGTTGATAATTCCCTCAAACACCTTGTAGGCGTCGTAGCTCATCTTGGTCTCGTGGAGCAGGTCGAGAGCGTTGTGCGAATAGTTGACGATGGCGTTGCGAGCCAGGTCTTTAAGTCCCAGTTTCTCGTAGAGCGCAGTCACCGCTTTAATCTTCTCCTGCTTGGGCGAGGTGGTGTCGGCAAGCCAGCGGTTGAGTTCAATGGCGTCGTTGCCTGCCGAGTGGTCGCGAGCATTTATCAAGAGGAAGGTCTTCTTGTTGTTGACAATGTCGCCGCCTATCTCCTTGCCAAAGGTTGCGGGATCGCCCCACACGTCGAGGTAGTCGTCCTGCAGCTGGAACGCCAAGCCCAGGTTCACTGCCATGTCATAGATGGAATTGGCGTTCTCCTCGGTGGCATGAGCCACGAGAGCGCCAGCCTTGCAAGCGCATCCCAGCAGCACCGAGGTCTTGAGGCGAATCATCTCGATATACTCGTCGACGGTGACATCGTTACGGCTCTCGAAGTCCATGTCAAACTGCTGACCCTCATACACTTTCATAGCAGTGTCGTTAAACAGTTCCACCATGGGTTGGACGATGTCGGCATCGACGCGCGAAACGGCCTGGGTTGCCATGGTGAGCATAGCGTCGCCACTCAGGATTGCCACGTTATCGTTCCACTTGCAGTGAACGGTGGGCTTGCCACGGCGCACGTCGGCACGGTCCATCACGTCGTCGTGAAGCAGCGTGAAGTTGTGGAACAGTTCAATGCCCAGTGCCACGTCGACAGCCTTGTTGAGGTCGCCCCCCATCGCCTCACAGGTCATGAGGGTGAGGACAGGACGCACGCGCTTGCCTCCCTGCGACATGGTGTAGGCGATTGGTTTATAGAGCTCGGCTGGCCTTGACGGATAGTTTATGTTGCTCACGGCGCCTTCCACGAGGCGCAGGTAGTAGTTGTAGTCGTGCATAACAGGTTATTTTTTAAAGGAGTCAATAAATTTCTTGTAATCCTGGGCACTATATATGCCCTTTAGCGCCTCGACCTGGCGGTTGATAAGTGCCTGGTCGGCATTAGGCGCTTGAGAGTCGGCCTTGAGGGCGGCACCCAGTTTCTCGGGGGTGGTAGCGCTGCTGTACACCTTCATCTGCTTCTCGAGGGGCAGACTCGACGCCTCGCTGTCGAGCTGAGCGCCAAAGGCCTGCGCCAGGTCGTCTTTCTTGAGACGGCCGCACACCTCAAAGAGCTGCATCACGCGGGCATTGGCCTGAGTGTAGGTGATGCTGCCACTGGCCAGGCCGTCGATAATCTCACTGCACAGGTCGCCAGTCACCGTGGCACCGTCTTTCACGAGCACCCTTGCGGCAAGGGCAACGGTACTGTCGCTCTTTCCCGCCTCGGCAATGAAGGCGTCGGCAAACGCGCTCTTGAAGGTGAGGCTGTCGAGCGCAGCGGTCACCTTGAGAACCTGCTGGTCAAGGGCCTGGTCGTCGCCTGTCCATGCCTTGGCAAACTCGGCACCCATCGCTACACCCTTCTCCTTGCCTTGCTCGCAGCTGGTCATTGCAGCAAGCACCAGCAATAAAAGCGCGGCAAGAGTGATTCTTGATGTTTTCATATCTATTGGGAGTTTATTAGTGATGCGTTATTTCTTCTCGGGCACCTCGACAAGTTGCTCAAACTCGTCCCACGGCTCACCAGCTGGCAAGTCCTTGGGGCGTTCCACAAACATGTCCTTGGCAAGCTTGGGGTCATGTTCCTGAAGATATTTCTTGAACGTGCGATTAAACGCATTGATGGCGCAGGTGTCATCGGCAACCTGAAACTCTGCCTGAAGGGTCTTTGCCTCCAGGATAGCGTTTTGCATCGCCAGCGTGTCGGAATGATCGGTACCCACAACCTTCTGGGCCGCGGCAGTGGCAACCACCTCGGCCTTGCCCTTGAGAGGAGAAGGCGTCTCCTCCTTGAGCTGGAAGCAACTGCTCAACAGTGCCACCACAATCATCGCGCCAATTATGGGTAATAAATGTCTTGATTTCATGAATATTACTTTTTTATCACTTGCAAAGTTAGTAACACCTTTCCACATTTGCAAGAAAAAAAACTAGAAAGGAGGTCTCAGCATGGTAGATGCTGGCCCACAAATGCGAAGTGCCAACTGCTATTATAACAATTTACACATTAGACCTTCCGCCGTAAGTGGTAAAAAAAACGAGTTACGGCGGAAAGTCTTTAGGCGAATATCAAAAAATCGGAAAAAAGGAACCGACCCTTTTTTCCGATTTATTTGTTGTGGTTTAGAGATTGATGTTATTTGTCTTCTTTGGGCTCAACGATTTTCCATACTAATGCTGCGAGGATTGCACCAACGAATGGTCCCACGATGAATACCCACAGGTCGGTAAGAGCTTGTCCACCTTCAAACACTGCTGGAGCAATCGAGCGTGCGGGGTTAACCGAAGTGCCTGTGTAATGAATGCCAACAAAGTGGATGAGGATAAGGCTCAAGCCAATTGCCAAACCTGCGAAATTGTTGGTAGCGCCATTAGTCTTGGCAGTAGCACCGAGCACTACAAAAACGAAGACGCAAGTGAGCACAATTTCAACAATCAAACCGGCAATTTGAGTTCCTGCTCCAGCAACGGTGTTGGCACCAGTTGTTGTGCCACCAAAGTCGGTTGTTGTAGTGCTGACAAAAGCAAACAGCAAAGCAGAACCAATGAAAGCGCCAATTACCTGGAAAATCATGTACATGGCAGCATCCTTGCCGCTAATGCGCTTTGTCAGGAGGCATCCCAGGGTGATTGCGGGATTGATGTGGCAACCGCTGATGCCACCAATAGTGTAGGCCATAGCAACAACTGCCAGACCAAATGCCATTGCAGTGCCCACTACCGATGCAGTATCGGCCCCACAATTAAGACTTACTGCTGTTCCGCAGCCCATCAACACGAGCACCATAGTGCCCACCATTTCGGCTAAATACTTTTTCATATCAGAACGATTTTAATAAGTTAGTATATTGGGTTAATATGTTATAATCTAGTATCAATCAATATCTTGCAGTGATGTGGAAACAAGGCTGGCGACGCTCATACTTGACGTAGCACAGGTTGTCGTCGCGCAGCTCCTTGAGCGTCTCGCCCAGTATGTTGACCAGCTCTTTGTGCGACGCGAGGTCGCCCTCAAAGTCGGCAAGCGAGTCCACCTGCTGGAAACAGTTGTAGGCGATGTCAAACGTTGTACCATACATGTGGCAGCTCTTGCTCACCGCGTTGCCGTTGACCCGTCGCAACCGGCGCACATCATCGCTGGTGCGAAGCAGCGAGGTGACAACGATTTGATACTGCGCAAGACCCTGGTCCTGGAGTTTGTCCTGGAATTTCGTCGCTATAGTGTGAAGCAGGTCATTGGCGTTGGGCGTGAGATAGGGCACCGAGTGAGTGAGTGGCTCAACGCAGAACCCATTGCAGGTCTCCACCTTGACGAGTGAGGAAAGAAGCATGCTGTCGAGCTCGTCGCGCGACTGCAAGGGCTCAATGCCAAACCGTTGTGCTGCAGTGATTTGTGTGTCGTTCACGTCATCAAAATGGTAGAGTGCCTTGACATTGGCCTTGCCGCCCACCACGCGAGTGGCTTTACACAGATCCTGTGACCGGGCATAGACCACCACCAGCGCCAGAGCCACTCCAAGAAACGCCATTATAGCGGCAAAACGCTTTATTCTTGTCTTGTGATTAGATTTCTTCATACTGCAAAATTACAAAAAATGACTAAAAACATATAATTTATTGTTGATATTTTTAGTGAATGGGCGCTTTTTTATTATTTTTGCACTAGTTTTTGACGCAAAACAACACATTACACATGGAACGTTTAGACTTGACCCTAGCCGAGAAACTGCTGAAGATTAATGCCATAATGCTTCAGCCCGACCGTCCGTTCCTGTGGGGCAACGGGTGGAATGCCCCCATCTACAACGACAACAAGATCACGCTCTCCTACCCCGACGTGCGCCGATTTGTGAAAGTGGAGCTCTCGCGACTCATACTCGAGAACTTCCCCAATGCCGAGGTGGTGGCGAGTGTAGCCATGGGGTCGATTGCCATGGGCGCGCTGGTGGCCGACACACTGGGACTGCCCTTCGTCTACGTGCGCGATGTCCCCAAGGACCACGGCCTGGAAAACTTGATAGAAGGCAACTTCAAGCCTGGGCAGCACGTGGTGCTCATCGAGGATCTGGTATCGACCGGCAACAATGCCATCAAGGCGCTGCACGAGATGCAGCTGGCAGGCGGCGAGGTGCTGGGCATGGTGGCACTGTTCACCTATGAGTTCCAGCAGGCGCTGAGCACCTTTGCCGACGAGGGCCTCACTCTCATCACACTCACCAACTATAACGCGATGATTGAGGCAGCGCTCGCCTGTCATTATCTCGACAACAAAGATGTCGACACCTTCGAGCTGTGGCACGACGACCCCGAGAACTGGACTCCCTCGGCGCTCCAGATGGATTAAAACAGCATAAATCAAGTTTATAAAGTAATAATGAGCCCGCTCTTTCAGCATCAATGGGCTGCGCCTCACCAATGCCAAAACAAGTTTTGCCGCTGGCTTCGGCTTGCACCATTGGTCTATCTTAGAGGGGGAACAAACTTACGAAACTTGAGAAGCATAAACAAATCAATCCTATAACCCCTATAAAGCAACTGAAATAATATGGAAAACTATAAAAGCGATAAGGTTGTGATCAACCACAACATCGATGTGATTTACAGCAAGTTGAGTGACCCACGAGTGTTTAAGGCTCACATCGACCAGAACATTGACCGCCTGCCCCAGGAGGCGCGCGAACACCTCGACAAGGTGAAATTTGAGGACGACGGCATCAGCGTGGAGTCTCCAGTGGGCACCATGAAACTGAGTGTGAGCGAGAGTGTTGCGCCATCAATGGTGAAATACACCGCCCAGTCCTCGCCCGTGCCCTTTGGGGTGACCATCAATCTTGAGGCCATCGACGAGAGCAGCACTCAAGCCGTTACCGAGCTCAACATTGAGTTGCCATTCATGCTCAAGGCAATGGTGGGCAGCAAGCTCAGCGAGGGAGCACAAAAGATGGGTGAGATGATAGCCAAGCTACCCTATGGCGAACTATAGGCCAGCATCGTGATGAGGCATTTTATTCAATTAATTTTCCCTTAATATAATAAAGTGTACCCATTCAACGTTTAAATTAGTAAGACCACCCATCTACCCAAGATGGCACATCATTTTTTATTGAAAAAACGTTTTTTTGACATGAAGAGAATAATATTATCCATAGTTTTAATGGCAAGCTGCGCAATGGCGTGGGCCTTGAACGTTGAATGTACTCCAGGCGAGTTGCACAACCTCGTTGCCGGAGAGTCGTTTACTGCTCTCACCATCACCGGTTCGCTCGATGCCCGAGACTTCAAGTACATCTCAGAACAGATGCCTCAACTCACGAGCATCAACCTGTCGCAGGCAACCATCGTGAAATACAAGAGTGCAAAGCCACTTTTTGCCAACGAGCTCGACTATCAAGCCGATGCCATCCCCGAGATGGCGTTCTTCGACATGAACATTGAGCAGGTGGTACTGCCCGAGAACATCAAGGCGATAGGCACTGCAGCCTTTGCTGGCTGCACCAAGCTCACCGCTATTTTGTTCCCAGCTAGCCTTGAGACGATAGGCGCCTATGCCTTCTCTTCAACAGGACTTAAAAACGTGTCGCTGCCAGCAGGAATCAAGACATTGGGCGAAGGGGCGTTCTCCAAGAGCGTCGACCTCACAAGAGTGACCATTGAGCCTGCCGCAAGCTTCACAATTGCCAAGGGGGCGTTCCTGGGCTGCAGCCACATCATCAATGTGACTCTGGGAGAGAATGTAACAGCCATTGGCGACCAAGCCTTCAAGGGCACCACACGCCTGCAGGACATCACCTTCTCAGGACAGAACAACCTGCAGAGCATAGGCAAAGAGGCTTTCCTGAGCTCTGGCATCACCAACTTTGACTTTGCTACAGCACAGTCGCTCACCACCGTCGACCAGTGGGCATTTGCCCAGACCAAGCAAGTGAGCGCACAAATCTCCAACACTACTGCACAGCTCAATAAAGGCGCGTTCTACTATGCCGCCGACTTGTCGTCGTTTATCCCCAACAATACCAGCGACACCATTGCCCCACTGCTGCTGGCAGGTACTGCTGTGGCCAACGAGAACGTTCTGGGCGAGCACGCCAAGTACATAGGCGACTACGCCCTCTACAACACCCCAGCCACCAGTGTGATTGTTCCTGCCACCACACAATACATTGGCACTCGTGCCATGGCGGGAATGATACAGATGCAAGCCATCGAGAGCCGCGCTGCCACAGTGCCAGCGCTGGGCGACGAGGTGTGGGCTGGCGTGAACCAGGCCATCATCCCTCTCACAGTGCCCACCCAGGCCCTCAACGACTATCTCAACGCACCACAGTGGCAAAACTTCATGCTCGACAACCCATCGATTACTGGCGACGTCAACCAAGACGGCTCGGTTACCGCTGCCGACGTGACAGCAATCTACGACATCCTGCTGGGACTCTCCTATCAGTTTGAGGCCACTGCCGACGTGAACGGCGACGGCTCCATCACTGCTGCCGACATCACTATGGTCTACAACATAATCCTGGGCTCTAAGAATGTATCGGGTCGCAACCAGGTTGTGAACGATGGCAGCGACAAGATGAGCGCCCAAGACTTCACCATCGAGCAGGGAAGCACCCACGAGATGACTCTCGACCTCGACAACACAGCACTCTACACTGCCATGCAGCTCGATGTTGACATGCCGCAAGGACTCACCATCGACGAGGTAGCCGCCACCAGCCGCACCAGCGGTGCCGTGATAGGCTTCAACGAGATTGAGAACGGCAAGTGGAGAATCGTCATCTACAAGAGCAGCAACACCACCATTGGCGGCAACGAGGGCTCACTGCTCACCATCAAGGTGAAAGCCGGTGACGACTTTGGCGGCAATGAGACAATCAACATTAGCAACATCATTGCAGTAGAGCCTTGCGAGAGGACTCACATGATAGGCGAGCTCGCCGTTGAGGTGAGCAACACCACAGGTGTGAAGGACATCAGCATCGACAACAGCGACAATGGTCCTGTCGACGTTTATAGCGTCAATGGCCAGCTGCTGCGCCAGGGTGTTGACCGCAACAATGCCACTCAGGGCCTGCCAGCAGGCGTCTACATCGTGGGCGGCAAGAAGGTGCTTGTGAAATAAAGCGCATTGCTTTACACCTATTTCTTATATGCATTTTTAATGGTTAGTGTCCATGTGGTTTAGAGCACGCATAATTTTATTGCTGGTCATGGTTGCCGCACTGCATGCCCATGCAATAACGGTAACCACCACTGCCGGCAAGCTGGCAACAGTGGTGCCCGACCACAATATCACATCGCTCACCATCAACGGAACCATCGATGCACGAGACTTCAAGTTCATTGCCGATGAACTCACCAATCTCAAGACTCTAGAACTAACCAACGCTACTATAGAGGCCTACTCAGGAACCGTCGACGACGGGTTCCTGAGTGGGGTTCTTAATTTTAATGCCAACACCCTGCCCCACTGCGCACTCATGGGACTGGTGAAACTACAGTCGGTGACCCTGCCCAGCAACCTGGTAGCCATAGACTATGGCGCCCTGGCGGGCACTGGCATCACCAGCATCACCTTCCCTGGCTCGGTGAAGAGCATTGGCGACGATGCCTTCAACTCATGCAAGAAGTTGACTAATGTGACCCTAAGCTACGCCACCAGTCACCTGGGTGCCAACGCCTTTGCCCATTGCGACAAGCTCGCCAAGGTGGTCATCAGCATTGGTTCGCCGCTCAAGATAGGCGACGGGGCGTTTGCCGACTGCAAGCAACTCTCCAGCGTGTCGATAGGCCACAACGTGGTGAGCGTGGGCGCTGGTGCCTTCAGAGGCTGCACCTCACTGCAGAGCGTGAGCATTAGTGACGGCTCGCTCATGGAAGAGATAGGCGACAAGGCGTTCTACATGTCGGGCCTCAAGAAATTTGACTTCTCCCGAGTTCCACGGCTCAAGCACCTGGGAGCGTGGGCACTGGCAAAGACCAATATCACCCGCCTGGAGCTGCCATCCCACGTGAAGCAACTCGACGAGGGCACGCTGTTCTACAACAAGAACCTCAACAATGTGGAGCTGCCCTCCACACTCACCTACCTGCCCGACTATATGCTTGCCGGTTGCGACAACATCAACAATCCCGCGGGCTTCATGACCCAGCACCTGGGCGACATAGGCGACTATGCCCTCTACAACCAGTCACAGCACTCTACAATCAACATCCCCTATGGCGTCTACCGCATTGGCACGCGCGCCATGGCGGGAATGACAGGTCTCAACGAGATCAGCGCCCAGCCGCTTCAGGTTCCTGAGCTGGGCGACGACGTGTGGGCAGGCATCAACCAGAGCCAGGTGAGGCTCAACGTGAACAAAGATGTTGCCAATGCCTATAAAGCTGCCGACCAGTGGATGAACTTCCTCATTGGCAACGCCACGTTGCGAGGCGACGTTAATGAAGACGGCTTTGTCAACACCATCGACGCTGTCGCCGAGCGGCTATTCTTGACCGACGGCAACACTCAGGGCATCAACACCAGTCTCACCGACGTGAGCGGCGACGGCGAAGTCAACGTGGGCGACATTGTGTCGATCTACAACATCATCAATAGCACCGAACCCTTCAACAAGCCTTATCACACCTATTTTGACGACCTCATCGACGGCTATGGCGACGCTATAACGGGCAAGACAGTCTCCCTCAACATAATTCTCGAGAACACCATCAACTACACTGCTTTCCAGCTCGACATCTCAACGCCAAGCCACATCAGCATCAACAGCGCCACGCTCACCAGCCGAGCACTGGGACATGAGCTGCACTTCAAGCAGGTGAGCCCCAACTACTACTCGCTGTGGTGCTACTCTCCTGCTGGCGATGACATCGACGGCTATGAGGGGGCACTCCTCACTCTCGAGATAAGCTCAACGTCCCTCATAGGCATCAACGACAAGATTGACCTTCAGGAGATTAATTTCGTCGACCAGCAAGAGATTGTGTACCGCAGGCACCAGCGCAGCCTCAACCTGATGGGCAGCACTGCCATCGACAACATCACTGCCGACGAGTCCAGCACTCCCGTCAACGTCTACAACACTCAAGGCCAGCTCATCAAGCAGAACGTTGACCCAGCTACCGCCACACAGGGCCTGCCACAGGGCATCTACATCATTGGCGGCAAGAAGGTGATTGTGAGGTAAAGAGGTGTTACGCAAGTCTTGCACATTTAAAGTATTATGACTAACTTTGGGGATTGAAATATCCACTAAAATACACTTCATGATGAAAAGATTTCTATTGATACTAGCCGTGTGCTGTGCTGCTCTTGCCTCAACAGCACAAATCGACCGTCCTAAACTGGTAGTGGGAATTGTTGTAGACCAGATGCGCTGGGACTACCTCTATTACTACTACGAAGACTATGGTCCCGACGGCATCAAGCGACTGCTCAACGAGGGCTACAGCTGTGAGAACACAATGATAAACTATATTCCCACGGTCACAGCAATAGGTCACACAAGCCTTTACACCGGCTCGGTGCCCTTCTTTCACGGCATTGCCGGCAATGGCTTCATGATTGACGGCAAACCCGTGTCGAGCACCGACGACAACAGCGTGGAGGGCGTGGGAACCGACAGTAAAGCCGGCATGAACTCGCCCCGCAACCTCAGGGCGACAACCATTGGCGACGAGCTCAAGCAGGCGCTCGACTTCGACTGCAAGGTCTATGGCGTAGCCATCAAGCCTCGTGCCGCTATTCTCCCAGCGGGACACAGTGCCGATGCCGCCTACTGGTGGGACAGCAACGTTGGGCACTTTGTCACCAGCACCTATTATATGGACCGCCTCCCCAACTGGGTGGAGAAGTTCAACCGTCAGTACAACACCGAGCCCAAGGTAGACCTCAACACCAGCAACCAGGGCGTTACCTACACCTTCCGCATGGCCGAGGCCATTCTCAACAACGAGAAGCTGGGACGTGGCAAGTATACCGACATGCTGTGCGTGAGCGTTTCGTCGACCGATGCCATTGGGCACACCTACAGCACCCGCGGCCGTGAGAACTATGAGGTGTACATGCAACTCGACAAAGAACTGGCGCACTTCTTCAAAGAACTCGACAAGCAAGTGGGACGCGGCAATTACCTGCTATTCCTGAGTGCCGACCATGGCGCTGCCCACAACCCCAACTTCATGAACGAGCACAACCAGCCCGCTGGCGGCTGGGACGCCAGCACCGCCCGCAAGAACATGAACCTTGCCATCTACAACGAGTGTGGCGTGCCTAATGCCATCAAGGCAATCTATGACTACCGCATCTATCTCGACTATGACAAGATTGACAGCGTGGGCGCCGACGTTGCACAAGTCAAGAAAGCCGCCCTCGACGTGCTCAACAACGAGGAGGAACTGGTGGTTGCCGTCGACTACGACAACATAGAGCAAGCCAGCATTCCAGCAATCCTCAAGGAACGCCTCATCAACGGCTACCACCGTGGACGCAGCGGCGACATCGTGGTCATGACGCATCCCGGATACCTCCCATTCAAGGTAAAAAAAGACTACAAGGGCACTACCCATGGTGCGTGGAACCCCTACGACAGCCACATCCCACTCGTGTTCATGGGATGGCACGTGCCACATGGGGCAACCAGCAAGCCCACCCGCATCGTTGACGCAGCACCCACCATCTGCGCCATGCTACACATCCAGATGCCCAACGCCTGCGTGGGCGAGGCAATCACCTTCGACGTAAAAAACGACCGATAATTAATTTTCCGACCCCGATCCCCTATCCTCCATCCCCTATCCTCGATCTCCGATCCCCCATCCCCGATCCCCCAAAAAAACATTAAGCTTTGATTAAAAGACTCTTTTCCATATTATTGATAGCGCTGGTGGCAAATTGTTCACTTGCCGCCACTGTCGACTATTATCTCACCTTCGAAGAGGCCCCCGACCCCATAGCCTACATGCCACTGCCGCCCGACTCGGCGAGCACCGTTTTCATTGGCGACTATGCCAGGTGGATTTGGGGAAAGAGCCTGCGCAACACCCCGCGTGGCGAGCAGGCAAGCTGGGAGTCGAAATATGGCATCGTGCGCATGTGCACCATCTACAGCGACGTGCTGGGCATCAACATCTCGGAGGAAACCACGCCGGCCATCTACAAGCTGATGCTGCGCGCAGGAAACACTGGCGCCAACGCCGTGGTGAGGATGAAGAGCCAGTACTTTCGCAAGCGGCCTTTCCTGCTCATGAACGAACCCGTGTGGGGACAATATGACTCTCACGACAACCTTGAGACCAATAGCTCCTACCCCTCGTCGCACACCTCCTTTGCATGGGGCACAGCACTGGCTCTCGCCGAGATGGCGCCTCACATGCAAGACACCATCCTGAACCGTGGATATGAGTATGGCATCAGCCGAGTGATTGTGGGAGCGCACTGGCAAAGCGACGTCGACGCCGCGATGCTCTGCTCCTCGGCAGCCATTGCCCGGGCTCATGCCAAGCCCGACTTTGCCGCCGACATAATTGCGGCACGCGAGGAATATGCCGACCTCAAACGCTTGACCCTCACCGAAGTGACAACTGCCAACTCTCCGCAAGCCAATAAAATCATACCCGCCCCCTACTCGACCACCTCACCAGAGCATGTGGGCGATGTCGCCCTCTACTGGAACGCAAAGGCCGAGCGCGACAGCCTCAGGGGCCAGATAGCCATTGCCGATGCCAGCCTCGACGACCAGGCACTCATGAGCGGCTTTGCGCCATGCATCGACATTCCCATCTCCAGCACCGAGACGCCAAAGATATCGTTACTGCTCAAGATGCTCAAGCTGCGCCTGGGGCTCGAGGGCACTGCAATGAAGAGTTACTGGTTCAGGAAGCGCCCCTATGTGGAGCTGGGAACACCCACGGCAATCCCGAGCGAGGAGCAGGAGTACTATGCCGACTCATCCTATCCCTCGGGGCACGCCATCATAGGCTGGGGCATAGCTCTGGCACTTGCCGAGGTCATGCCCGACTGCCAGAACGAGCTGCTCAAGCGTGGCCGTGAGTTTGGACTCAGCCGCGTGATTGTGGGCTATCACTACAGCAGCGATGTGCAGGCAGGAATGGTGATGGCAGCGTGCGTGCTTGCCAAGTATCACAACGACTCATGGTTTGTCACTATGCTCAACGATGCCAGGCAAGAATATGTGCTCAAGAAATCCCAGCAACAAGGCAAGTGACCGAAAAACCATTAACGCTCAACCAGTTTTAGAATGACAAGCAAAGTTCCACATACTCACACCATCATGGTTTTAATGTTCCTGCTGGCAGGAGCATTAACATCTAGTGCCGCCAGCCCGCTCGACAGCTATGTGGGCGACGTTGCCACACCAGCGCAGTTGGCATTACTGGAAGAGCCGCTCGACACTGCCAGTGCCACCTTTGCCTGCGACATGACATGGTGGGTGTGGGGCAAGACCTTGCGCAACACTCCGCGTGGCGAGCAGGCAAGCTGGGAGTCGCTTGCTGGCATTGAGCGCATGTGCTCCATCTACAGCCAGGTGCTGGGAGTGGAGATATCACAGGAAAACACCCCGGCGATTTATCGACTCATGAGTCGTGCTGGCAACACGGGAGCAAACTATGCCAGTCCCTTTGTCCAAGCCAATCCACGCAAGCGACCCTACGTGCTGATGAACGACACTGCCTGGGGCGAGTTCAACACCCCTGGCACCCTGCAGCCCAACGCCAGCTATCCCTCCTCGCCCATGACCTATTGCATGAGCACTGCCCTGGCCCTGGCACAGGCGTTTCCCATTCTTCAGGACACGATAGTGAGACGCGCAGTGGAATATGGCACCAGCAGCGTGATTACTGGAGCCCACTGGCAGAGCGACGTGGATGCCGCCACAATGTGCGCCACGGCAGCGATTGCCAAGGCGAGAGCCAGCAATCAGTTCTCACGCGACATCAAGGCGGCACAAAATGAGTACTCGGCGATGAGAGGCATCACCGTGAGCCAGATCAAGGGTTCGCCACGGGAGTTCCCTGTGATGACAAGAATCCTGGACAATCCTTCAACCACCAGCGACTACCTCTTCCTGGGCGACCTTGAGAGATACTGGGCATGCAAACCCCTTCGCGACTCTACCGAGCGCGGGCAGCTTGCCAATGCCGACATGGCACTCAACGACCAGTATTTCATCGACATCTTCAACGAGTGCACTGGCATCAACATCTCTCAAAGCGAGACACCACACATCGCCTTTCTCATCAAAACACTCTCCTTCCTGCTCAACAGTCAGACCAATATATACAAACGGGAACACTTCAGGCGCAGGCCTTACTCCCAATTCAAGGAGACCTACCCCTATGGTGGCGTTGAGTGGAGCCTTACAGGTGAGTCGTCCTATCCTTCCCGCCACGCACTGGTGGGATGGGGAGTAGCGCTCGCCCTTGCCGAGGTCATTACCCACGACCAGGACAGCATTCTCCTGCGAGGAATGGAATATGGCGAAAGCCGTGTGATAAAAGGAATGGCCTATGCCAGCGACGTTGCCGCGGCAAGGCTCATGGCGGCTTGCACGCTGGGCAAGCTGCGCAACGAGCAGTCAACAGTCAAGCTCTTCGACAATGCCAAGCGCGAATACCTGTCGCTCACCTCGTGGGGCGACGTCAACGGCGATGGTGCCGTCAACAGCACCGACATCACCGTGCTCTACAACTGGCTGCTCAACAACGACGACAGCGCCATCATCAACGGCGACCTCAACGGCGACGGCAACATCACCTCAAGCGATGTCACCATCGTCTACAATATCATTCTAGGGAATTAATCCTCATTCATCGATGCGGGTGAGGAAATGGCGGCGCACGTCGGTCCAGTGATAATAGGGCGCGCAGTCGCTGGCGATGGGCAATGTTGCCTCGCGCTCGTTGAGCAGTATTTTCACCAGGATATCATCGCTACCCGCCTTGCGGTAATACACCATCTGGATGTTGGCAGCCATGGGGAACACCTTGTAGGACTGCCAGTGCTCGGCAAGTGTCGAGAGGTCGCTCGTGTCATAGTCCATGCCGTTAAGACCCATGAGGCACACCATGGGCAACACCACACTCTCATGACCAAATCGCAGCGTGGCACTGCTGGTGCCGCTGGCGATAGCCACATCGGCAGCCTCGACGAAGTTGCGCAGCAGGTGCCTGTGCGCCCTGGCGCCCGTGTGGTTGTTCAATGAGGTGTTGCCCGAGTAGATATACCATCGCGCGTTGTTATAGGTCCAGAAACTGGTGGCATCGTCGACGGTGAACACTCCAGTATAAAGGTCGATGCCGTCGAAGGCATGATGACTCTGCATGTTGCTCACCACATCAAAAAGCGTGTATTCAAACTTGAAACTATCGATGCTGTCGCGCACAAACTTCTTATCGTTGAACAAGCGCGAGGTCATCTTCTCCAAGCGCTTGGGAGTGAAAATCTTGTCCTTCAGCTCATTGACAAGAGGCCGTGATGCCTGCTGGGCAGCAATGGCAACGGTGTCGCGGTAGTTCATGTAGTACATGTCGTGCTCGCTGGCATCGGTGGTGATGTTGAGGCGAGGATTGAGCGACTTGAGCACCTGGGTGGCGTTGAGCATCGACAAGATGCAGCGAATCACCACTGTGGAACGGGCATCTACCCTGACGTCGCCCTCCCAAATCTCGGGGAAGTTCTGGAACATGCGGCGTGCTATGCGCTGATGCTGCTCGGCACCCACGTCGCTCAGCTCGCCCAGCCTCATCTGGGAAGCGTCGAGCATCTTGCGGCAGGCGTCGAGCACCTCCTTGCCACGGCGGGTGAGCTTGCCATTGCGCTCGCCCTTGCTCAGCTGTTCCACGGGTATGATGTAGTCGTTAGGATTGATGAGCCATCGGCTGCCATGACGGCCATAGTGATTCATGAAAAACGGCTTGTAGCCCTCGGGGCAAGGTGTCAATGCAGGCAAGTTGCCGTCGGGGTAAGCCTGGTAGTTGTTGGCACTGCGGTGTATGTCTTCCTTAAAGTCGTCAAGCACTGTAGTTTGCGCCCAGGCGCACGCTACCATCACTACCGCCCATAATAACAGAAAAATACGTTTCATCTACCTAATTATTAAAAGTTTAAACAAGGATTAACCAGTATTGAACTCGCTCCATGGCATTATATCACACCCACGCCGTGATAATGGTAGCCTTGCCCTTGAAGTCAAGGCTGTGGATGCACGCCGGAGCGAGGAACGACTCGCCGCGCGAGATGTCGGTGAGGCGGCCATTGCCACAGTCGATAGTGGCATGGCCATCGATGCACATCAGGCACAGGAAGGTGTCGTGAGGCATCGCCAGGTGATAAGAACCGTCGACCATAATGCGGTCAACGTTGAAGAATATGCTCTTGATGAGCGAAATCTTGCCATTGCGGTCGGGATAATGCCGCAGGCAGTCGCTGCTCACGGTGTAGTCGATGGCGTCGACGGCGAGGTCGGTGTGCAGCTGGCGCGGCTTGCCGTTGATGTCGATGCGGTCATAGTCATAGACGCGATAGGTGATGTCGCTCGACTGCTGAACCTCGAGCAACAGGTTGCCGGCGCCTATCGAGTGGATGCGCCCCGAGGGCAGGAAGAAGATGTCGCCAGCATGGGTGTCGTGACGCGCGAGCACATTGAGCAGGGTGCCGTCGGCCATGTGCTGCAGGTATTCACGCGGGGTGATGGTGCGGCTCATGCCTGCCAGCAGCGAGGAGCCTGGCTCGGCCTCGATGATATACCACATCTCGGTCTTTCCCGAGCAGTTGTGACGGCGGCGTGCCAAGTCGTCGTCGGGGTGAACCTGCACCGAGAGGTCTTGGCTCGCATCGATAAACTTCACCAGCAGCGGAAACTCGTTGCCGTGCTTGAGGTAGACGTGGTTTCCCACCAGCTGGCCCTTGTAGCGCCTCACGAGTTGTCGCAGCGTGAGCCCTTCGTGCTCGCCCTCCACAACCACGCTCTCGTGGCCTTTGAGGCCCGATATCTCCCAACTCTCGCCCACGTTGTGCACGTCAAAGTCCACGCCCTTGAAACTGGCAATCTTGTCGCCACCCCAGAGCACAGTCTTCAAGTTCAAGCCAAACTTGAACAGCTGTGGGCGCAATATTTCAACCTTACGTGCCATCTCGCGTTGCGTTGTAGAATGCAAAATTACACAGAATTTCTCAAATATTCCACTTAAAACCCAAAAACTTTGATTATTGCCACCCCTCAACTTCCCCCTTCCTGGGAGCACAGCACCTATCTCGATATCCACCACCCAAAGGCTGACCCCACATGCCAATTGCTCATTTATGGTGCAACGACAGTGCAGCCGGAGGCTGACCCCATGTGCCCCCCAGTACTGGTTGGGGTAAAGATTTCATAAATATTTGTAGTTTTCACCACAAGAATAAAAAAAACTTAACAATTCACTAATAAGTGGCAAATTTCAAAATATATAGACTAACTTTGCATAGTTTTTTCGCATACAAAAGCGAGTGTGACTGAAATGACTTCTCGAAACAAGAAAATATTATGGTCGATAGCCGGTGCCACTGTGGTGACGCTGGCGCTGCTGTATTTTTTCTTTCCCCCTGTGCACAACTGGGTTAACAGTGTGATAGGACGCAACGAGAAGACTATTCCCAAGCCAGGAAACAGCAATGGCAACGAATTTGAATATGGCACTCCCGTCGAGAGTTTTGAGGCCGAGAAACTCGACATCCAGCGCGACTCGCTGCTCGACAGCCTCATCAATGCCGACACCACTCTCATGGCAGGCGTGGTGAGACCCATCGACGGTCCACAGCCCACTCATGTGGAGGGCTTTGGCGAAGGACCACTGCCCCCGGCACCCAGCGAGGAGAACATGCCCATCAAGAATACCGATGAACAAGATGCCGAAGGAGAAGGCGAGAACGCCGAGCAGCAACTCATCGAGATTGAGCAGCACGTGAGCCAGAATCCCGCCATCAACAAGAAGATTGTGGAATGCCGCGAGGCCTACAACAAGCTGCATGATGTGTACAGGCAGTTTGTCGCCAACCCCACGCCCAAACTCAAGAGTGAAGGCAACAAGCAGAAGGATGCTGTGCTCAAGTTGCTCACCCAACTAATGAAACTCGCTCAGACCAACGGCAACGACGAAGCAGGACTCGAAGAGGCTGCCGACCTGCGCCGTGAGGTGAACAAGATGCTGTTCCAGGACATCAAGAAGGACCAGCAGCCACAATCGCCCACTCATTAATCCCCCTCTCCCCATTGCCCCGGGAAGGCACTCATGCCACTCCAAGGCGCAGTCTCACATGGAGCACTCGTGCCATGTTCTTCTCACCGTAAATTTGCTATTTAAAATATTTTTTATATCTTTGCCATCTAAAGTGTTATTTAGTGGGCAAGACACGTCAATTATTGCCACACACGTTGCTATAGTTGCCACACCTCTACCCCATGATTGTTTAACAACTAAAATTACATACATCCATTATGAAACGAATCGCTTTCAGACACCTGATCACAGTACTGGCATTAGCGCTGCTCTTTGCCGGGAACATCGATGCTAAGAAGAAAAAGACAACAAGTGGCGTGCCTGCCGGGCTCACTGGTGAGGCCCGCGAGTGCTACATGAAGGCCAGCAAGGGCGACGAGGGAGCACAACTGTTGCTCGCCTATTTCTACCAGAAGGGCGAGAATGCACCCCGCGACCTGAACAAGGCCATCCAGTGGTATAAGAAAGCTGCCGAGAAGGGCAACGTCATTGCCCAGTACAACCTGGGCGACATCTACGACTCAAAGAAAGACTTCACTACAGCAGCCAGTTGGTATGAGATGGCTGCCAACCAGGGCGACGCCGCTTCGCAACTGAGCTTGGGCAACTGCTACTTCAACGGCGAGGGCAAGCCACAAGACGACGGCAAGGCAATCTACTGGTTCACCAAGGCGTCGCAGCAAGGGCTCGCAGCAGCACAGCGCTGCATGGGAATCTGCTATGACGAGGGCCGTGGCGTGCAGCAAGACCGCGAGAAGGCGGTGGAATGGTACCGCAAGGCTGCCAACCAGGGCGATGCCGCAGCACAGCTCAACCTGGGACTGTCTTATTACAATGGCGAGGGCGTTGAGAAGAACCTCAACAAAGCCCTGGAATGGTTTGAGAAAGCCGCCAAGCAAGGCGACAAGGATGCCCTTAGAGCCTACAAGGAGCTCCTGCAAGAAATGGGCAAATAATCACAAAAAGATATTGTGGGATGCATAATGCACAAAGCATAATGCATAGGATATTGCTATTGATGGCGGCGTGTGCTATTGCGCTGCCATCAAGTGCAATAGAGGCTGGCGACACCATTGCTTGCGATGGTGTCTTCTACACTATTCGCGAGGGCGACTCAACGCTGTGCCTGGTGGGACACGACGCCTCCCCCACTCTTGTGGTGCCACACAAGGTGCTGCACGAGGGCAGAGTCTACACGGTGACCGCCATCGCCAACCGCGCCCTTGCTGGCGACCAGCTGCTCACTGGCGTGGCGCTGCCGGTGTCGCTGCAGGAGATAGGCGACGAGGCGTTTGCCGGGTGTGATGCCCTGCAGGGCGCTATAGTCCTCCCTGAGGGGTTGAAGCGCGTGGGCGCCCGCTCCTTTGCCGGCTGCTCGGGCATCACGGCATTGTCGCTACCGTCAACGCTGCAAAGCATTGGCGACGATGCATTCTCGGGCTGCGATGCCGTGGAACACGTCTTCAGTCACGTGCCCAATGCCATCATGGTGCTGCAACAGGTGCCCAGTGGCTCGCTGCTGTGTATCGATGCCAGCTGCGCCCAAGCCTATTCCTCGCTCACCCACCAGTTTAAGACCCTTGTCGATGTCGACTCCGAGCCCCTGAGCGCCAGCCTGCTCGACGTGGACTGCGACGGCATTGTCACTGCTGCCGACGTCACTCAGGTCTATACTCACCTGCTGGAAAACAGCGACGTCCCTGGCGATGCCAACGGCGACGGCAGTGTTACCTCGGCCGACGTAACCGAGATCTACACCGCCATGCTCAGCGGCAGCACCAGTGGCGTGGGCAGCAAGGGCTATTGCTTTGCCTCACTGCACAACGGCAGTGTCACCCAGAGGATTGTGTCGACCATCACCCTCCCCGTTGCCAGCGAGATGGAGATAGTGGCTCACGACAACGAGACCGCCACCATTGCCCCAGGCGCGGGCATCATGGCGGGCGCTGCGCCATCCCACTACAACGGCAACGCGGCAATCACCCTCGACAACAAGACCTACTGCATAGGAACCACCACGCAAGCGGTGCTCTACCTGCAGCAGGAGGGCAACGACACCGTCTATTATAAAGATGTGACAGTTGATGTGAAACGACACGTTGTCACCGACACGTTGAGGGTGCTCTCGATAGGCAACAGCTACTCGCTCGACGCGCTGTCCTATGTGCCTTTCATCATGAATGCGGTGGCGCCGCAGGTGTATCTCAAACTCGACATCATGTACCTGGGCAGCGGAGCGCTCAACGACTTCTACAATGCACTCGACTCCACCACCCACGCCCCCACAAGCCCGGGGGTTGCCACCAGCTTCACCCGCTTTTGGTCGCACGGCGCTCGCCCCTGGAATGCCAGCCACAACGCCCCCATGACGCAAATTATCGCCAGCCAGCCGTGGGACGTGATAATGCTCCAGCAGCAGTCCAACGCCTCGCGCGACTACAGCACCTATCAGCCCTATCTCAACCAGATTATCGAGTGGCTCGACGAGAAGGCCCCGTGGCAACACCAGTATGCCTGGCTCATCACCCCGTCCTACCCCGACAACCTGCCACGCCTGGCACCCGACACAACAAGCGTGCAGATGTTTGAGCGCATACTGCAATGCGTGCGCAACATGCAGAGCGACACTGGAATAGAACTGCTGCTGCCCTGCGGCACTGCCATCCAGAATGCACGCACCACGCCACTCGACTCGCTGGGCGACCAGGGGCATCTCTTTGACTACCTGCACCTTCAGGATGGCATTCCCTGCCTGATAGAGGCCTACGCCGCCACCGCCGCCCTGCTTGCCCGCTACGGGCTGAGCGACCAGGTGTGGACCGACACCACCTGGGTGGACCAGCAATGGCTCAAGGCGAAGAACATCCAGGAAATCAACGGCGCGCCCGTGGGCATGAGCGAGGAAAACCGCGCCATCGCCAAGCAGTGCGCAATTAAAGCCATAGAAAATCCGTTATCCATTACAACGATTGAATAATTACTACTGTCATGAATACACTGAAAAACTCTCTGCTCTTGCTCATGCTCTTTGCCACAGCAGTGGGATGTGGAGCGTCGAGCCGTCATAGCAACGAAACGACACCAGCCGTTGCCCAAAACACCACTTTGCCACGCAGCACGCCTGCTCAGGAGGGCGTAGACCCCAATGCCGTAAAGCAATTCATCGATGCGCTAATGGCGGTACCACGCACCGACATACACCACGTCGTGGTGGTGCGTCATGGCAAGGTGATTGCCGAGGCTCATCCAGCACCATTTGCCAAAGATGATGTGCACACGCTCTTCTCCTGCAGCAAGACGTTCACGATGCTCGCCATTGGCATGCTCGTCGACGACGGCAGGCTCTCGGTCAACGACAAGGTCATAGACCTCTTGCCCGACAAGGCACCCAAGGCCAAGAGTGCCACACTCAAGGCCATGACAGTGAAGCACTTGCTCACGATGACCGCTGGCATCAAGCCATCGCTGGAATTGCGCCAGGAGGGCGACGACTGGGCACGTGTGTGGCTCGCGCAGCCGGTCACCAAGCAAGGCAGGTTTCAGTATGACTCGCTATGCACCTTCATGCTCGCCGCTATAGTGCAACGCATCACTGGCAAGACACTGCTGGAGTTCCTTAACGAGCGGTTCTTCCACCCGCTGGGCATCTATGAGGCCGACTGGGAGCAAAGTCCCGACGGCACCAACGTGGGCGGATGGGGACTGCGCCTCACCGCCGAGTCGATGGCTAAGGCTGGAGTGTGCATCATGAACCGTGGCAAGTGGCAAGGCAAGCAACTGGTGAGCGCCAAGTGGATTGACGAGGCATCGGCAAAGCACACCAACTACAGCAACCCCGGCAAGCGAGCTACCGACACCAACCAGGGCTACTGCTACCAGATGTGGCGATGCCTGCTGCCCGACGCCTTCCGCGCTGACGGTGCCTACGGCCAGTTCATCGTCATGTCGCCCAAGCGCGACCTCGTGGTGGTGATAACTGGAGTGTCGCACAATACTGGCAAAGAGTTGGCCTGCATCTGGCAGCACCTCATCCCCGGCGTGAAAGATGCGCCACTGGCTGCCCTCGAGAACACCCAGCGCTACCTCACCGACTGCCTCAACAACGTGTCGCTTCCACTGCTCACTGGCAAAGAGAGCAACGGCATGAAAAACTTAACCCTCACACTGGGCGACAACGCACGCCATTACAAGACCATGCAACTCAACTTTGACGGCGAGCGACGCTGCGACATCACACTCACAAGCCACGACGGAACAGTGCAGAAGTATCCTGCCGCCTACCTAGGATGGGCGAAAACCTCGACAACACAGGCACCGCCCTATAACGACGCCGTGAGGCCCGTAGTCCTCAAGACCATAGACGGACTGCATGGCGACTACACCGTGGCGGGGAACTATGCCTGGACAAGCCCCGACACCCTGGTGGTAAAACTCTACTGGACCAACTGGATTGTGCCTAACACCTTCACCATCACCTTGAGCCAAGACGGCCCAGCAACCATCATCAACGACGAAGGCTACCCAGGCGTTGAACCCGAAACAATCCAAACCACCCCCTCAGCCGCAGACTGAAACCTTTGTGTTTATCGGGCACTAATAAATAGCAATTTTCGAGAAAAAAAGGTTGAAAAATTTGGTAATTTGCCAATTTTGTGGTAAATTTGCCAAAAATTAATTATACTACTATGGATAACAACGCAGTAGCGGAACGTATTAAGTTCTTAATGAAAGAGTTGAACTACCGTCAGGTGGACTTTGCGCAGAAGATAGACGTAGACACCTCCAACCTGTCGAAGTACCTCAACGGGCGCTTGGCGATGAGCGAGGCGCTAATCAACAAGATTGTGGTTAACCTGGGCGTGTCGAAGCAGTGGCTCGAGACTGGCGAGGACCTGCCCTTTGCCAAGCAGCAGCCTCAGCAGCTGGTCACAGTGCCCGACACCCACATCGTCACCGAGCCCTCGGTAGCGGCGACCAAGCGCGGCACGCCAGTCTACGACATCGACGTCACTGCGGGCTATATGCCCCAGGCGAGGATGTTTACCGACGACCAGATAGTGGGCTTTGTCGACCTGCCCGACATGACCAGCACGCAGTGCCGCATCGTGCGCGTGAGCGGCGACTCGATGAGTCCGGTGATTCGCAATGGCGACTACATCGCGGTGCGCGAACTCACCAACCTGCGCCAAATCTTCTGGGGGCAGATCTATGTCGTCATCCTCGACGACTATCGCATGGTGAAGTACATTCGCCACCACGACGACCCAGCATTGGTAATCCTGCGCAGTGAGAACAAGCGATATGACGACATGGTAATCGAGCGCAACGAGATACGCGACCTGATGTTTGTGCAAAACATCATCCACGTAGACACAAGAATGTAAAGGACAAAGGACAAAGGACAAAGGGTAAAGGACGAAGGACAAAGGACAAAAACCTCGAATGCTCGAATGCTCGACCGCTCGACCCCCGATCCCCGAGCTTCGATTCCCAATCCCCCATCCCCACTCTTAACAATTTAAAATGAGCAATAACGAGAATATACACTTCCACACTCTCCCCAATGGGCTGCGCATGGTGCATGTGCAGCGCAACTCGCCTGTGGCATGGTGCGGACTGGCAGTGAACGCCGGCAGCCGCGACGAAGCGGCAGGACAGTATGGGCTCGCACACTTTGTAGAACACACCATCTTCAAGGGCACCAAGCGACGCTCGTCGACACGCATCAACAACCGCATGGAGCAAGTGGGTGGCGAACTCAACGCCTACACCACCAAGGAGAGCACCATGCTATACTGCATCTTCCCCGTGGAGCACCTGGAACGAGCCGTAGAGCTCATCGCCGACCTGGTGGAGAACTCCACCTTCCCTGAGCACGAACTCGCCACCGAGCTCGACGTGGTGCTCGAAGAGGTGGCGAGCTATCGCGACACACCCAGCGAGGCGGTCTACGACGACTTTGAGGACATGATGCTCGCCGGCAGCCAACTGGGCCACAACATCCTGGGCGAGGAAAAGGACCTGCGGCTGCTCACCTCGGGGCACTGCCTCAACTGGCTCAAGCACCTGTATGTGCCCAGCAACATGGTGTTCTTCTCGCTGGGCAACACTGCCGCCAGCAAGGTGTTCCGCCTCGCCGAGCGGCACTTCGGCATCCTCTCTCACGCCAAGCAAGGCATCAAGCGTCAGGCTCCCACCACTCTCGAGCCACAACGCAAGGTGGTTGACCTGGGACTGCACCAGTCGCACACCATCGTGGGAGCGAGAGTGCAAGGCATGTACCACGACGAGCGCTTCGCCATGTCGCTGCTCAACAACATCCTGGGCGGGCCAGGAATGAACTCGCTGCTGAACGTGAGTCTGCGCGAGAAGCGGGGACTGGTCTATACCGTGGAGTCGTCGCTGGTGACGTTCACCGACTGCGGAATGATACAAATCTACCTGGGCTGCGAACACGAGAAACTCAAGAAAGCACTGCGGCTCATCGACAACACCATCGACTCGCTGGCACAATCGCCACTGAGCGAGCGACAGCTCGACGCCTACAAGCGGCAGTACAGCGGCCAGCTGCTCGTGGCCAGCGACAACGCCGAGTTCACCGCCATGGGCGCAGGACGAGGACTGCTCTACTACAACACCGTGAGCACCCTGCAGCAAAACATCGACTGCATCCTCAGCGTCACCCCAGCCCAGCTCCAGCAAGCCGCCCAGCAACTCACCCTCGACCGCTGCTCGGTGCTCACGTTTAAATAAAAAAACGCCCTTAGCAACGACATTCCATGATTATCAAAAAAATTTTCAACAATAAATATTTTTATTATGAAAAAACAATCTTTTCTCATCGCATGCTCGCTATTGTTATGTGCATTGTCACTGCGTGCGCAACGTGTCCAAGTACTTGATAACGAAGGCTTGCCCGTTCCATTTGTTACAGCCACCACTCCCGATGGCAAATACATCGCCAGCACCGATGCCAATGGTTGGTTTGATGATTTAAGCGGAAACAAAACCATTCATCTGTCTCAAGTGGCTTACAAGCCG
>ONIY01000097.1 GCA_900318065.1 uncultured Prevotellaceae bacterium | reverse complement strand
GTCCATCTATATCCCCTCTGGTAACTTGGTATAAAGAACTTCATGCCAAGAAGTTCGCTTACTGATTTTAGTTCTATCTTATTTTCTGCCATGCTAATAAATAATATTTATTTTATGCAAATATAACACATTTTTTCTTAAACTTCCCAACAAATCTGCCTGAAATTCAGCGAAAAACAATTTCAGAGGGTTTTGGGCGGTTTAGAGCCTTATAGTGTTTGTGCAGGTCATTTTTTGAGTGTTTTTTTAATCGTTTTTGATTGTTTGAGTCACATTATCTCCCTGGCTATCCAGGCGCAGGCTTGGGCGTCGGCGAGGGCGTGGTGGTGGTTCTTGAGGTCGAAGCCACAGGCGGCGGCGACGGTGTGGAGCTGGTGGTTCCTGAGGTGGGGGAGCTTGCGTCGCGAGGCACGCAGGGTGTCGAGGAAGATGTAGCCAGGGTAGTCCATCTGGTAGGTTCGGAAGACCGCGCGCAGGCATCCCTCGTCGAATGGACTGTTGTGAGCCACCAGTGGCAGCCCTTCAATCATTGGCTCAATCTGTTTCCATACTTCAGGGAATATGGGTGCGTCGTCGGTGTCGTCGCAGCACAGCCCGTGTACCCGGCTGCACCAGTAGTTGTAATAGTTGGGCTCGGGCTGTATTAGCGAGTAGAACGAGTCGACAAACTCGCCGTCGCGCACAATCACCACCCCCACGGCGCACACGCTGGAGCGCTCGCTGTTGGCCGTCTCAAAGTCTATAGCAGCAAAGTTTAGCATAATCTAATCCTCCGTGTACTGGTTAAGCATTTGTTCAATTCTCCCTCTCATCTCATTGCGGAGCCATTGTGGCTCGAGGACTTCGACTTCCTCGCCGTTGAGTAGGATTTCTTGCTGGAAGTCGAAGGCGGGTCGCAGGTAATACTGGAAGATGCTGAAGTCGTCGTTGCGCTCGATTTCTTCCTGTGAGTGGTGGAGTGGTAGGTCGCGGAAGTACTTGGCTTGATCGGCTGTTACTCTGAGTTTGACTATTTGCTTGTCAAGGCTCTGGGCGGCGATGATGCCGAAGCATCCGTCGAAGTATTGTTCTGCACTCCAGTCACGTGGCATCTTGAACGTGTCGCCAGTGATCGAGAGCTGACGTATGCGGTCGAGGGCATAGATGCGCGGCTCATCGTAGCCCTCACTCGGCGCCACCATGTACCACCGCTGGCGGTAGAGTTTCACGCAATAAGGACGCACATCGAAGTTGCTTTCCTTCTCCTTCCAATAGCTGTAGTAGGTGATGTTGAGCACCTGGTTCTCTTTCATCGCTTCGATGATGGGCTGCAGGTGCTGCTGGCCCGATGGCACATACTCGAGCAGGATGCGGTCCTTGATACCCTGGCATCCCGTTAGCGCGTTGCCCATGCAGTAGGTGCTGTAGATCCAGGAGCGCAGGCCGTTGTCGGTGAGGTCCTCCTCGTTATCAATGTAGTAGCGATAGTCGCCACACCGCTCGTTCTCGATGAACAGCCCAAACATGTCCTGAATGGCATAGCGCCAGTTGTTGAACGTGCGCAATGGCAAATCGTCGCCGCCACTCATCTCCTCGTTGTCCTTCCACCGCTTGTTGATATCCTTGAACGAAATCCTCTTGACCCGAAGAATAGTCTCAATGAGCCACACATATTTCCCAATCAAGTTTTGCTGAAAAACATAACCCATATTTCCAAATTTTTTTGCAAAGATACAAAAAACCTGTGCCAAATCGTGGCATAAGTTCGTCATTATTTGGGAAAAAAGAAAAAAAACGCAGGTCAAAGTTTGTGACTGGCAAAAAATGCGATTACTGTCCTATCTCAGGATGCTGCACTGAGAGGGGCAACCCTTGTTGTGACACATAAAACATGTAGAGGACCACAGGCTCTGTGCCTCGGTTCTCACCGCGATGGACTCAAAGCACAAGAACAAGCCAGAATCGCAAAAGAACAAGCGAAAGAGGCTGCCGATGCGGCCGAGCAAGCACGGGCAGCATCAAAGGTCGCCGATTCTAGTGTAAAAGAAGCGCAGCACAATGTTAGCAAGGCTATTAAGCATTGCAAACTCTTCATCCAAAGGCAAAGTGCCACAGTTCGCCTCAATTACGCGATTCCTACTGGGCGTGTCGTTAGGATTTACCTTAAACGCAGGACTTAGCCTCGCCGGACTGCATTGGTGTTTTTGGTTAGCGATACCAATGCTCATAATTCATAATTGGATTCATCTTCAGCATCTTCAAGAAAAAAGTGAATACTTGACTCAAAGACGACGATTGTGCTAGCGACTTTTAGGATGCACCCCATTATGTGCCAGGCTGATTTCCCCCGGCGTGGGATAAGTGCCGCCACCCACTAGGGCAACGGCACAACTACACGATTATGTGGTGGGATGAAATTGCTTTTATTCGTTGTGATTCAACTGTTTAATTCTTTTTTTGTTGTTTTGTAAAATTTGATTTTCATGCAAAAAATCTCACCTCCGTCAAATAGTGTCGAAGGTGAGAGATAAGAAAGTCTTTTAATAATAAAGTCAATCTAGGGCTACGTAGGTAAAATCCCCAA